>JAAYTG010000021.1 GCA_012518075.1 Clostridiales bacterium
GTATACGTTTATTATACTACAGATTGTAGATTATTTGGGGTTTGTGTTAAATTTTCAAGGTGCAGATTGCGTAAAGTCAATAAGATACTTTTGACACCTGAATCATTAAATAGAAATACTAACTTCTCTAAGCAATGCACGAAATATATTTATCTAAAGTTCCTGAAACCCTTGATTTAATAACACAAACTGCACCTATCACTATTATGACACGTTCCCCAGTAGCGTGATATAATAGAGCGATACTTTCCCCCTCTTGGCGCATGATCTTGAGATTGTTTAGAGCATCTTGTTGATGTTCTTTTAGCTCTATCCCCTTACCCTTTTGTTTTGGTAGGTAATCATCCATCAGTATAAACTCGGGAAATTCACCAAGGAAGGTGAGCATCTCATCCTTTACCTTTTCTGGTTGATTCTTCAGCTGAGAATAAACCCATCTATATATCTTCCAATTCTTATATACCAAACTATTTTGCTTAAGTAAGTCGTCATAATATTTGTTCCTAGATACTTGATTAGGATTGTGATATGTTTCTCCGACTACTTCAATAGCAATCTTTGCATCTTCGTTCTCAAGGGTAAAATCGATAAATCTGTGATCGCCATAGATATCGGCAAATAGATATTGAACAAATATATATTGGCTTTTCTCAGGTCCGAAGACATCACAAAATAGTTCGATAAATAATTCTTCTGATCCTCTACCGACATTTCCTGTAGTAACTATCTTCTTAGCCATTTCAAACTCCTTACCAAACCGCCCCTATTCTTCTATTACCTTCTTAAGGACTAACCCTCCTTTAAATGCTCCCCTCTTGCGATTTTTCTCTTCTCTTATCCTATTGAATCTATCCAGTGAAATTCCCTTATAGTCTAGAATTGTGTATATAACCTTTACCAGATCTGCAAGCTCCTCTATATCGCCGCTTTTATCATATTCAGCTAATTCCTCTTGTAGCTTATTATTTAGAAAAGAAAGAAGCCTCTCATCATGAACTTTATCTACCAAGGCCTGTTTCCCCGAAGCTCTTATTATTTCGGGGATTCTATCTCTTACAAGTTTATTATACTTTACAATCCCCATTTTGTCATACACCACCTATTATGTAATATTATACACTATTTCCCATTATCATGGTAGTATTTGCCTTAAACTGAATGTGTCAAGTGTTTATCGGCACGTTTTTATTACTAAATCATCCGTTTATAATTTCCAATAAAAACATGGTCCTTTTACCATATTGCTACCAGCAACCTCAAATAACCTCTACAACATTCAAGGTTTAGTAGTATAGCCTGGCTTTAGGTTCGATGATGGGTAGTTCATTAGCTATTTACTTTCCAACACAATAATGCGCTAGAAGCTTTCACCTATTCAATTGCTCATATGCTTCTATGCTGTACAAAAAGAAAAGGCCCAATATAGTGGGCCTGTTGAGTAATCTTTACTTATTTTCCTACTGCTTTTCCAGTAGTAGGGGTCTGTATTTATCTATTCTCTCTAACTATTCCCGTAGATCCGATCATATTCATCATCATGAAACTTAGATTGTCGCATCATGAAGCTATGGTAGTTTCTATTACGATATCCTATAAAAAGAGCAAGAATCATACCTACTAGTACAATGGCCGAAAATATAATTACCTGTAACATTTTTAGCCCTCCCTTTTCATATTCTAGGTCTTCATTCTTCTCCACTTTATTCAAACAACACTGTCCCATAGCTCTTTTTATTGGTAAGCTTATGATAGCAGAATTTATTGTAAATTGCAAGTATAGATATTTATGTTGCAATCTTCTTTTTATATAGGAGGTATGTTTGTGAATCCCATGTCAATATCAGCGCTATTTCACAGGGACAATAAGCTCTGTAACTCTTATTTGTTTCGAATAATGAATGTTGTTATTGCTATAGCTTCATTCTTAGGTAAACGGAGTTAAGTTTCTATTGTGAAATGTCCCTCAATCTTCAAGAATTTCTTTGTTATGTTTTTACCTATCTTGTTATATAAGATTATCCATAATAATAGATGAGAGGTAGGCCATAGAATTCTTTATCATAGCTGGTAATCTAGATTTCATTGTAAGCTTCTTGAACAATATAAGGATATATTCCCTTTAAGAGTGGACTTGGTGTTTTTCTGGTTATTCAAATGAATTCAGGGGTATACAATAGTATACAAACAAATTTATGCTAGGGGGATGGATCTATGCATTCTTTGGAATTTGCTATAAGAATGGAGCTTGATGGCGAAAAGTACTACACTGAACAAGCTGAAAAAACTAAGGGTACTCGATTACATACTATCTTCCTCTTACTTGCCAAGGATGAGGGAAAACATGCTAAGATCTTACAAGATAGAGCTAATCAGTTAACCCCAGAATTATTGGACGCAACTTCCTATTCCGAATACAAGAATATATTCCAGCAAGCTGATGATTTTGCTATTGCAATAAAAGAATCTCCGACCCAGCTAGATGTTTATAATTTTGCTATGGATAAGGAAAGGGAAGTTATTGAACTGTATAGGGAAATGCTTGAGAAGGCAACTGATGAGAAGGATAAGGAAATCTTTAGATTCCTAATAAAGGAAGAAGAAAACCACTATCTTATACTAGAGGATATGGCTTCTCATATGGGCCGCCCCGAGGAATGGGTGGAATCTGCAGAGTTCGGCCTAAGAGAGGAGTACTAATATCAGCATTTTTTAGCCCAATGATAGACTTGAGATAGCCCTATCATTGGGCATTTTTGTCTATACTTTTTTATAAAGGCTTACCCTTCCCAGCCTCTTAGGTAGTCTTCTTGCTCTCGGGTCAATATATCGATATTTATACCCATAGCCTTAAGCTTCATATTTGCTACCCTACGGTCTATCGCCTCCGGAACCCTATATACCTTATTTCCCATCTGGGAATGTCGGTCTACCATATATTTAGCAGATAGCGCCTGAAGGGCAAAGCTCATATCCATAATCTCTGCAGGGTGCCCGTCACCCGAAGCTAAGTTTACCAGTCTCCCTTCTGCTAAAAGGTTGAGTATCCTCCCATCCTCCATAATATAGCCTTCGATATTGGTCCTCATTATCTTCTTATCTATGGCTAATCTCTCAAGATCCGGTTTATATACCTCTATATCAAAATGGCCGGCATTGGCAAGAAGTACCCCATCCTTCATTTTCTCAAAATGTTCTTCCCGGATAACCTTGTTGCATCCTGTTACTGTTACAAATATATCGCCTATAGAAGCTGCTTCATCCATTGACATCACCCTAAAACCATCCATAACTGCTTCTATAGCCTTTATAGGGTCTATCTCTGTTACTATTACATTTGCACCCAAGCCTTTTGCCTTGTTGGCTACACCTTTACCACACCATCCATAACCTGCTACCACTACATTTTTTCCTGAAACTATTAGGTTAGTGGTCCGCATAATACCATCCCAAACCGATTGCCCGGTACCATATCGGTTATCGAAAAGGTATTTGCAGTAAGCATCGTTTACCGCAATCATAGGGAAATCCAGTAGACCTTCTCGCTCACGGGCTCGTAGCCTGAGAACCCCGGTGGTGGTCTCCTCACAGCCGCCCATTACATCCTTTGCCAGGTCAGCACGGGTGGTGTGAAGAAGGTGCACTAGATCTCCTCCGTCATCTATTATTATGTTGGGCCCAAAATCCAGAGTTTTATTTAGATGGTCAAGATACTCCTCATCGGTGGCATTATGCCAGGCATATACGGATAGTCCCTCCTCTGCCAAGGCTGCAGCTATTGGATCTTGAGTCGAGAGGGGATTGCTGCCTGTAATGGCAACCTCAGCACCGCCTTTTGCAAGCACTAAAGCCAAGTAGCCAGTCTTTGCCTCTAAATGCACTGATACAGCTATCCTTTTTCCTTTAAAGGGTTTGTCCCTCTGGAACTCCTCTTCCAGTTTATTTAGGAGAGGCATATAGCCTTTTACCCAATTTATCCTTGAGTGTCCTTCCGGAGCAAGTTTTATATTCCTTATTAAATAATTCATTGAAATTCTCCTTTATTCAATCAAGCTTACCGCAATTATACTTCACTAATTATACCACAAAATCACCTACTCCTATTAGGGATATATTCTCTTTTTATAGTGGTATCTTAATCTCTATATCTCTTTTTATTCTGTTTAACTAGATCTTTCATGCCCTTCCCCTATAATTGAAAAAGCCGAACTAACTTAAAACTAAATATAAAAAATATATATTTGCTATTGACAAGGAAGAGAGAATTCTGTATTATTGTACTAGGTCATTAATACAGCAATACAGGGAAGTGATTTTATGTCTTGGAATTTCACATCAGATCGTCCCATTTATGCTCAAATCATTGAGCAGATGGAGATAAAGATTTGTTCAGGGATCTATCCTCTGGGCTCAAAACTACCTTCGGTTAGAGATCTGGCAAAAGAAGCATCAGTGAATCCAAACACTATGCAAAGAGCCCTTTCCAATATGGAAGAATCAGGTTTACTTTACAGCGTCCGCACCAGCGGGAGATTTGTAACGGAGGATATAAATATGATTAAGCAAACCAGAAAGAAAATAGTCCAGGAACAAATTGAAGAGTTTCTAAAAAAAATGGTTGATCTGGGGTTTGAGCAGAAAGAGATTATATCAATGTTATCAGATATGTCAAAGGAGATGAGAAAATGAATAATATTTTAGAATGTAGGGACTTATCTAAAAACTTTGGTCCAACTAGAGCCTTAATGGACGTTAACCTAAGTATAGGTCGTGGCAAGATCGTTGGCCTGCTCGGTCCCAATGCCAGTGGAAAAACTACACTAATCAAGCTTTGTAATGATCTTCTTACCCCAAACAAAGGTGAGCTCTTGATAGGCGGTCATAAGCCGGGTATAGAGACTAAAAAAATAGTTTCCTATCTTCCGGAAAGAACTTACTTAAACGACTGGATGAGAGTGTCAGAGATTATTGATTTTTTTAAAGACTTTTATGATAACTTTGTGCCTGAAAAAGCCTATGATATGCTCAATAAACTAAATATTAATCCCAATGACAGACTTAAGACCTTGTCTAAGGGTACTAAGGAAAAGGTACAGCTGATTTTAGTTATGAGCCGTGAGGCAGAGCTTTATTTATTGGATGAACCTATCGGAGGGGTAGATCCAGCCGCAAGAGATTATATACTTGACACTATTTTGAGCAACTATAATGAAAATGCCACGGTCATCATCTCTACTCACCTAATTTCTGATATTGAAAAAATACTGGATGATATTATTTTTATTAAGGAAGGACAGATCGTCCTAGAAAAAACTGTAGATGAGATTCGTGAAGAGACAGGCAAATCCGTAGATTCTTTATTTAGGGAGGTATTCAAATGCTAGGAAAACTCTTAAAATATGAGACCAAAGCCACCGCTCGCCTATTTTTACCTATCTATATCGCTATATTATTGTTGGCCTTTGTAAACAGATTAGTCAATCCTTTTGAAAGGGTCGGTAATACATTGACCAGTACCATAGAAGGCTTTAATCTCTTAAACATTATTCGTGCCTTTAGTGGATTCCTCTATTTTGGATTGATCGTAGCCGCTGTCGCCATGACTCTTATTATTATGATACAGAGATTTTATAAAAACCTTCTCAGCGATGAAGGCTACCTGATGTTTACCTTACCTGTTGAAACTTGGCAGCATATAATAAGCAAATTGCTAGTTTCCATGCTATGGGTTATCTCCAGTTTTCTTGTCATAATATGTTCAATTCTCATACTGGTAAATGTAGATAACTTGTTTGGTGAATTGAGCAGGATTATAAGCTCAGCCCGGGATTTCTTGGGGGATAATCTCCTTGTTCTATTTCCAGTCTTAGCTTTGATAGCTTCCGCTTATTTTATTCTAACTGTTTATAATGCCCTAGCCATTGGACACCTGTTTGCGAAAAATAAGATTATTGCTTCATTTGGAGCCTATATGGCAATATATTTTGTCAGTCAAATAGTATTTGCTATATTCTTGTTCGCCACTGCTAATTGGATTTTTGTACCCTTATCCCAATCCACAGTTGCAGTACCGCCTCAACTAATTAAACTTATAGGATCTTTGATATTCCTTTATCTACTACTAGGGGTAGGAAACTTTTTAGTCGCCAATTTCATCTTGAATAAAAAACTGAACCTAGAATAAGTTAAAACAAAAGGGTCAGGCTAAATCTCCACTCCTGAGATAAATAACCTGACCCTTTTTATATTTAATATTTTTCCACTACTATACTTTACACACTTTAACCTTTGAAATCCTTTTCTCTTCTATCTCTTCTACTTTAAACATCAAGCCATTATATTCTATCTCAGGACATTCCCCTTCCTTGGGGATTCTGCCTAGCTGACCTGTGATAAAGCCACTTAAGGTATCATATTCATCTACAGGCAATTTTACATCAAAGAAATCTCCTACTAAATCAAGGTCAACGATTCCATTAATGAAGAAAGTAGTTTCGTCTTGCTTCTCAAAATGCTTTTCCTCTTCATCATATTCGTCGAATATGTTTCCTACTATTTCTTCTAATAAATCCTCCATGGTAACAATGCCAGCAGTTCCCCCATACTCATCAATGATTATGGCCATATGAACCTTATTTATCTGCAATTCCCTAAAAAGCTCATCGGTTATCTTGGATGAGGGAACATAGTATGGATGTCTAATAATATTCTGCAATTCAAATGTCCCTCTATTACTTCTATCTATACCGATATAGTTTATGATGTCTTTAGCATGGAGTATTCCTACTATATTGTCTATACCCTCTTCATAAACCGGAAAGCGAGTAAAGCCTTCTTCATTAATAAGGGTAACAATTTCCTTCAAACTGGCATCAATGGGAATAGCCACTATGTCCGTTCTATGGGTCATGATATCGGTAACAATTTTATTGTCAAATTCAAAAATATTGTTTAGCATTTCTTTTTCAATCTGATCTATGGTTCCCTTTTCCTCGCCCATATCTATCATCATACGTATTTCTTCTTCTGTTATGTTTTCTTCATCTTGATTGGGATCTATTCCAAACAATCTAACAAAGAAGTTGGTCGATAGAGTAAGGAGCTTAACAAAGGGGGAGGTTATAAAGGATAATAGATTAATTGGCCCTGCAACAAAAGATGAAATAGATTCCGCCTTCTTCATTGCAATCCTTTTGGGGACTAACTCGCCTAAAACCAAGGTGAAATAGGACAAGATGATGGTAATGGATATCACGGAGATATTTCTTAGCCAAGCATCTGGAACTGAAATTCCTGTTGCCTTTATTAAATCAACAAGCCTTCCTGCAAAACTATCGGCTGCAAATGCACTTGCAAGGAAGCCTGCTAGGGTAATACCAATTTGAATTGTAGCCAAAAACTTACTTGGTTCCTCTAATAACTTCCTAATTTGAATTGCTTTTTTATTGCCTCCATCCGCCATCATTTTTATTTTGTTGTCGTTTAATGAAATTAAAGCAATTTCTGAGGCTGCAAAAAAAGCATTTAGAATTATAAGGATAAATAAAACCAAAATTTCGGTAAACAATTAGATTCTTCCTCCATCTCAAAAAGATAATAATAAAATTCTAATAAAAAAAGACATATCGAACCACAAGCGCCGATTCTTCATGCCCTTATATAATAACCGATTTTTTGGTTTCTGTTTCTTTTGAACAATAGCCATATCGAATAATTATTCCACAAACCCCCAGGGCTATCATCCATTTTCCGACCACCTCCGTAATTTTATACTTCTTCCTATTTATAGTATTAATCTATCATAGATATATATCTGCTGTCAATATATATAAAATTTCTGACATATTCTTTGTATAGTCTTAATTGAAAGAGCATAGCAGCTACCATCTATTATTTGTTATTCGTTGACTTTTATTTCTCTTTATTGATATACTTGTACAAGAAAATATTGTATTATTGAGTCAGTTTCATATAAGTTAGTATTCATAGATTAAGATTTAGTACATAAGGAGAGTTGGATTTGAGTTTTCTTGAACTATTTATTATTTCCCTAGGTGTGTCAGCCGATGCTTTTGCGGTGGCTATTTGCAAAGGTTTACCTATAAAAGAGGTAAACATAAAAAATGCAGGGACCGTAGGACTATATTTTGGTGCCTTTCAGGCCACCATGCCTTTGATAGGCTATTTTCTCGGTGTCCAATTTCAGGACAAGATTGCTGCCTTTGATCACTGGATTGCCTTCATACTCCTTGGATTTATCGGACTTAATATGATTATAGAAGCCAAGAATAATGATAATGCAGATGAGGACAATTGTCTAAATTTTAAAAATATGTGCGCATTGTCCATAGCCACCAGTATAGATGCCTTGGCAGTAGGTGTCACTTTCGCCTTTCTTCAAGTCAATATCCTGCCTGCAGTTTCTTTTATTGGATTTGTTACTTTTACCCTGTCTATGGTTGGAGTGAAAATCGGAAATGTATTCGGCATAAAATATAAGTCCCGAGCCGAGTTTATCGGTGGATTTATTTTAATTGGTATGGGTATTAAAATCCTGTTAGAGCATACCATTTTATCTTGATAATAAGCTATAATACCTTCTCCCCTTTCTCTCTTCTACTGTTGATTATCAAATAACATCTGGGACATATTGATACCAAATACCTCTAATAAATCGCCTAATCCTTCTTTGATTTCTTCTCTGCTAAAAGCCCCTTCTTCTAATTTTTCATCGCTTAGCTCATTTAACCGGCTGTAAAAATCAAGTTCTATAGATAAAACTTTTATATCACTGCTGTCCATTCTCTCAAATAATAGGTTTTCAGCCTCATTGATCTTTAAAGCTGCCAACCGGTCTAGAAGCTCTTTATATAATTTGTCTTATAATCCACTCCTGCTGATACACGGTTAGACCTCTCTTCCACATCCCTTACAGTAATTTGAATCCTCATCATTTAGACTTCCGCAAGCTTTGCACCTGATCTTTACTACTTCTTTTTCATCCCTTGGCTTGGTGATTTTGTCAACGAGATCTATGTTGCTAATAACGTCGTTTACCATTCCGCCTTTTGCTTCATTAAAGGGTTTTAAGTCCTCTCTAGCCTTATCAGGATCAAGTATTAGCCCCGATCCCGCTGCACCTCTTGCTCCAACATTCATTAGGAAAATACCACCAATCACTAGAACAATACCTATTACCGGTCTTGCAAAAGATGGGCCAGTGCCAAGATGTAGGTGGTGCCGAAAAGTATAAGTATCTATAACTGAATCGCCGGAAGAAAATCCACCAGAAAATGGGTCTCTCATAAAGTGGGCAAACTCTATAAATGTAGAAATAAACAGAATAGATCCTATAACTATCAAACCCATTCCAATGTAATACGTCACTTTTCTTTCCTTTGATATCTTTGCCATATTATCACCTCTTTAATAGAATTATACCATATCACCCGAAATAAGGTATGAAAAAACTATTACACTTTTTGCTCTGTTTTGATCAAAATCCTATCTTCTATTACTTGCAAACTAGAAGCTTTGACCTTAATAGGATAAAAAGTAGCCTCTAGCCCTTTTTCATATTCCTGTAGGGCTAGGTTACTTTATATTTTTTGATCCTATAAGTTATCCATAGAGGCTATCCTTTTCTCAATTTCTTTTATATTGTTCTTTGCATAATCTACTACTTTATCATAGCTTACTGGCTTGTCTTCTTTGTCTACAACTTTCAGTCCGCCTTTTACTGGTTTTGTCCTCCAGAATTTAGCGTGTTTAAATTCATCTACTTCTCCCCACAGATAGGGGACAGGTAAAAAGCCTGCAGCAAAGATCTTATAAAAACCTTGGGCAGAATATGGATCCATAATGCTATCTTCAATTCCGGAAATAACGGTCTTGGCTGAATCTATTAACTCTATCATCCGCTCCTTTATGTCTAGTCTTCTACTCATATCTTCTATTCTATCATCCCTGCGCATCTGACGATATTTTTGTAGGGAGTACTGGGTTATCTTTATACTGTCATTGATTATATCGGGGGTTGCCAAATGACAGGCTTCCGAATAGCTAACCACATGAATTATAGGCGGACTTGTCTCATCATGGGGATCTATATCGTCCATTAGGGCCGTTACAGCTGCCAGCTGTATTTTAGCTTCCTCCAAATCCGGTTTGAAATAGTCCAGACCTGCCCTGGGCTGTAAAATAACTCTAAAGTTCTCATCCTCAAGACCTTTTACCAAGGTAAGCATTGCCCTGGACTTAGCCAAATCTTGGATTCCCCATGTGGATCTTGGAGTATTTAGCATGTTTTGCAGTATAAAAGTTCTAATACCCATCTTTTTTGCCAGCTTAGCCGATAGATAGGCTGAAACAATATAGGTCACGTCATCTGCACCTCTAAAGGCAAAATGATGGGGTACATTGGCTTCAAAGGGCTTATTAGTCTTTGCAATGTACTCTATAGTTTTTATATGTTCCTTTAAGTTAGTATATAGATCATAAGGTCCTCTTCCATCCAACTTATTAAACCACCATAGGGATAGAGCATGCCAGCAGATGTTGATGGTCTTTTCGTACATCTCAGCTAACTTAGGTATATTCTTTGTTCCTGCATAAGTCCTTAGTAAAAGTGGTCTTGCAACCTCCCAAATCATCCTATATTCTTCAGGAGAGTTTATTGGAACTCCGCCCCCATTGGGCTTATCATTCCAGTCTTCTCCAAAATTGGACTGGGATAGCTGGGACGTACCTATTGATAGAATATCCAAGTACCCGGCACCCGCTAGTTCCTTAGCCCAGGATTCAAATTCCTTAATGGAATCCAATCTATCCAAAGAGGAAGAATAAGGCCCTACGTGGGCACGTATCAAAGGCAGAAAGGGCCTTTGCATATTGTGATAAAGCCGCTTTACAAGCGTATCCCTTTGGGTTCCGAAATCTTTATATCCAGAGCGATCTAGGGGTTTAAAATCTGTGTATTCCTCAGATTCTATAATATCTTTCCCAAACTCCATGCGAAGATCGTCATATCGACTACCTTCCATAATGTCTTTTGGTATGCGTTCTTTGGGAACTCCCATCTTGCCAAGTGACTCCGTCATAGATTCTCCACCCATAAAGGTTGTAACAAACCCTTTATGCTCCTTGTCGATGATTTGACAACCCTCAGGAAGTCCTCCATAGAAGACTCCTCTAATAGGTCCTCCTTGATAGTAAAGCATGCCGCTACTTTCCAGTTCATGCATAAAATAGCCTATCATTTTGACTGCTTCATCTTGATCCAGCCTATAGCTGAGCCCTACACGATTTACCCGATTCTTTCGAAGCCAGTCCACTACTATCTTTCGATTTGCTTCATACCTAAAATCATTCATAGCTTTATCTATAGTTTCATCTCCCATAATGACACTATAGCCACATTGGCCCAGTA
>JAAYTG010000160.1 GCA_012518075.1 Clostridiales bacterium
AGCCATGTAGATACCGGGCGAAATTTAGGAGTTATTGTTATCGATATAAGTCAAAAGGCAATCGAAGATTTACTATCAGGAATTCAGCTTGGGGAATCAGGAGAAATCCATTTGATCACACCCCAGGGCAATGATATTACACCACCTAGAGAAGGGGAGGAAAATGGGATCCAGCCAAGATTGACCAGGCAGGCATTTTTCTCACAAATACAAGAGGACTCGGAAGCCAACAACTACATATATGCAGATTACAAGGAATCTGAACATCTGGTAATGTATAACAAGGTTAAGGATACTGGGTTTATTTTAGCTGGTCTTATATCCAGGGCAGAGCTACTCGAGGAGACACATCAAATACGGGAATATACAATAACCTTAGTCATTATTGCTGGATTTATAGCCCTAGTTTTAGGATTAATCATTTCATCCAACATGGGCCGCACCATTAGTAGACTAGTTAATGCAGCCGGTCAGGCAGCCTACGGGGATTTAACTGTAGAGCCGGTATCAAAACGGAAGGATGAGCTAGGTATACTCACCGCAAGTATCAGAAGCATGATTGGAAATACTAGACATCTTATTGAACAGGCGTCAATGATTTCACAAAAGGTATCAAGTACATCTTCTACAGTGGCCGCAACATCGGAAGAGGTATCTGCTTCATCGAGTGAAATAACTAGAGCAATTCAAGAGATATCCCAGGGTGCTACTGAGCAAGCTTCTGAGGCTGAAAAAGGTGTAATAACCATGGAGGAGCTTGCCTCTAAGATCAATATGGTAATGGAAGACTCTCGGATTATTGACAGTGTTTCTAAAGATACCGCAGAGCTTACCAACCAAGGACTAGCTTCCATCCATAACTTGGATGAAAAAGCGGGAGAAACAACTACCATAACCAAAAATATTATAGAATCCATACAACAATTGGATGATCATTCTCGTTCAATTGGTAAGATAATTAAGGTTATTGACGGTATAGCTGACCAAACCAACCTATTAGCTCTAAACGCTGCAATAGAGGCTGCTCGAGCAGGGGAAATGGGGCAAGGCTTTGCTGTAGTTGCTAATGAGGTTAAAAAGCTGGCTGAGCAATCCATAAATTCCACCAAGGAAATATCCGATATAATAAAAGCTACCCAGCAGCAAACAGCTATAACAGTTGAGCAGGCACAAAAGGCAGGTAGCATTGTTGAATCACAAAACCAAGCTGTCGGTGCTACAGTAGCTGTATTTGAAGAGATTTCATCCTCTATGGATGCTTTATCCCAACGGATAAATGAGGTGTTAAATAGAATCGCTGAGATGGATGCCAATAAGAATCAAGCCATAGAGTCCATGCAAAACATTTCAGCAGTTTCAGAAGAGTCAGCTGCCTCAGTTGAAGAGGTGACTGCATCCACTGAAGAACAATTGGCCGGAATTGAAGAGCTGGCAGCCTTTGCTCAAGAATTAAACGATGTATCATTACAGTTAACTGACGCTATAAACAAATTCACAATTTAATATAGCTTTAAAAAAATCAGACCTTAAATTATTAAGGTCTGATTTTATTTATCTTTCTCCAGAGTGCCCAGAATTACCATTATGGGCATTAGAATCAAGAACATTATAAACACAGTAGAAGCAATTTTATATATTTCTGGACTTAATAGTAAGTTTCTAATTACTGAATTGTAGTTAACCATTATATAGAGGATTATAAATCCAGGTATATTCCCCATCATACCCAAAATCAATCCCTTAGTAAACCGCTGCTTATCTAAAAAACTTCCAAAAGCTTTACCATACTGGAACCAGAATATAAAGCATGGGATAGCCGTCCCCAGCAAGATGAGCCACACCGGAAAAGGTAGTGGAAATCCAATCAGCCTTATCCTATATACAATCCAGAATATAAGCAAAGTAAGACTACCTATTATCAGGGCTAAAGCTACATTTATAAGTATCAGCTTTGTTCCTTCCTTTAGATAATTATCAGTCTTGGGCAATACTTGCCTTATTCTTACACCCATAAATAACCCCCACTCAAACTTTTTCAGTTGATAGTTTCTGCAAAATACTATCTACTTTAATCCAACAATTGTCACACCAGATTCCCCTTCACCAAATTTGCCCAGCCTAAAGGAATCTACATGAGGATGATGTCTCAGATGTTGATGTATGCCCTTTCTTAAAATGCCGGTTCCTTTCCCATGTATGAGTACAACTTCCTTAATCCCTCCCAAAAAAACATCATCCAGGTACTTATCTACATTTATCAAGGCTTCTTCTAAGTTTTGTCCCCTAAGATCTAGCTCCATTGATAGCCTTTTATTCCTTATAGTTCGGGATCTTGAGCGGGAACCTTTAGGTGTTAGATCAGCATCAACTCTTCTAAGATTAGATATATGGACATTAATCTTCATGATACCAACCTGCACCTGTACCTCCTCTCCATCTTGAGAGACATTCAGTACTTGCCCAGTCTGATCTAGATTAGCTATATATACCGACTCACCGGGCTTTAGGTTTTTAGGCGGTTTTAAGAGCCCTTTAGAAGGTTTCAAGGTATCCCCAATGGTCTCCTCTACCTTATTTAAGCTTCGCTTAAGCTCTTCTCTTGCCTCCTCCATAGCTCTGCGCTGCTCCTTCTCCTGACTTTGTCGGGCTAATTCACGCATTTCCCCTATTATTAGGTCGGCCTCTTCCTTAGCCTGTCTTAAAATGTTCCTAGCCTGCCGCTGAGCCCTGGTTAGAATTTTTTCTTGGTCTTCCTTGATATGTCTTTCTTTTTCTTCCAGTTGTGCTTTCAATCTTTGAACATCCTTAAGCTGCCGTCTGGCCTCTTGTCTTTCTTCCTCGGCCTTTATTTTATTGATTTCCATATCCGATAATACGTCTTCAAAATGAATATCTTCCTGGCTGAGAAACTCCTTTGCCCGTCCTATAAGCTCCTCCTTTAATCCAAGGCGCCTTGATATCTCAAAGGCATTACTCTTGCCCGGTATACCCATGAGTAGCCGGTAAGTAGGCCGTAAGGTTTCTACATCAAATTCCATAGAAGCATTCTCCATACCCTCCTGGGTTAGGGCAAAGACCTTAAGCTCGCTATAATGGGTAGTTGCCATTGTGCATGTACCCTTCTTTCGAAAGAAGTCCAGTATTGCCATAGCCAAAGCTGCCCCCTCAGTAGGATCAGTCCCAGCCCCTAATTCATCAAAGAGGACCAGGGATTTATCATTGGCCACCTCAACTATCTTGGCAATATGAACCATATGGGAGGAAAAGGTACTAAGACTCTGCTCAATACTTTGCTCATCACCAATATCGGCAAATACACCTTCGAAGATACCCATTTCACTACCATAATCAGCAGGAATATGTAGCCCCGATTGATTCATGAGCACAAACAGACCAGCGGTTTTAAGGGTTACTGTTTTACCACCGGTATTTGGCCCTGTAATAACTAAGGATTTTGACTCATCCCCCAACCTTATAGTTATGGGAACCACCTCATCCTTATCAATTAAAGGATGTCGTCCGTTTACAATATTTATATATGGTTCTGCCACCACTATTGGACATATGCCATTATAGGAACGACTGAAGCTGGCCTTAGCGAATATCATGTCCAGGCTGGCAAGAATGTTTAAGTTGTTCAATATGCCTTCATGGCAGGACTGAACTTTAGAGGTCAACTCCAAAAGGATTCTTTCTATTTCTTTCTCTTCTTCCAGGGTCAATTGTCTAAGCTCATTATTAGCCTCTACTACTGGCATGGGTTCGATAAAAAAGGTGGCACCACTGGAGGATTGATCATGGATCATTCCAGGTACACTGCTCCTATGCTCTTGTTTTACTGGAACCACGTACCGTTGATTTCTAATAGTTACGATTGGCTCCTGCAAGAACTTTTGATACTGGGGTGAATGAATTAGACTATTTAGCCTATCCTTAATCCTTTCATTAGCCCTTTGTTTTCTTCTTCTAATACTGGCCAGCTTGCTGCTGGCATAATCTGATATTCTATCCTCCGACTCTATACACCTAAATATTTCATCCATTAGCCCCTTTTGTCTCTCAAGGTTTTCCGTCATATCAAATATAATATAGATATGTTCAGGGTCAGGATATTTAGCTATCTCGTCCTTAACCCGTCCAGATATTTTAAGCACCCTTCCCACATCCAAGAGTTCAGTTGCTGACAAGAAGGCTCCAATTTTCGATTTATGAAGAATCTCACTTATATCAGGAAAAATATCCATAGGCGAATATCCAGCAAAAGTGAGATAGGAATGAGCCTGAGATGTCTCGTCTAGCATTTGCTCTACCCTAGAAAGCTCTGATGAAGGATTTATCTGTCTAACTAGGTCTTTGCCCATATTTGAAAAAGCATATTCTTCCAGTATGGAAATAATCTTATAGTATTCTAATACCTTAAGTGTTCTTTGATCCAAGTTCAATACCTCCTAATGTCTAACCCCTTATATCATCATATTATACCCTGTTTAACGGTAGAAAGATAGGTTTTCCGCCCAGTTTCGTGCATTAAAAAAGGCGCATTGCTGCACCATAAGAAAACATAATGAAAGAATTATTATTTTACATTGTAAATATGATCTTTAAGCTTAAGATACAAATCCACTAGTTCAGCCCCTATCCTAACCTCTTCATGGCTATAACCTTTGTCGTGATACCGATTATAATCAATAGAGTAGCCAGCTTTTTTAGCTTCAAGAACTCCTTTTAGGATACTACATTTTGCAATATTATTCTCAATATTCCTAATTACATCCTGAATTTGCCTATTCTCCACAATGCTTCCCCCATTTATCAATTTATACTGAATGATAAAATAGTCGCTTTATAGTATTTCTGCATTAATGATTAAAATCCTCTATTTCCTATTTATTTCCCGATAGAATTTAATCTAAATTGTTTTCATTACTATTATATTCATATTTTTCCCATTTATGCATTGTTTAAACCATAAATCAACAATTTATTATTGGGGTTTGGAGTATTTTGTTTTAGGAACGATGCTTTCTGGGTATATCGTATATATTGATTCGATCACGATCTACCGCTTTGGCTGCACTTTTAGTCTGCTTCAGCTCCCTTTGCAAACGCTCAATCTCATCCTTCTGCTTAATGATTTCATCAGCTAAATTAATGGCAGTCAAAATAGCCAGCATAGAAGTGCTAAGGGGCGGTTGTTTTCCAGATATCTCCCGCATCTTCTTATCCACATATACAGCCACTTTATGTATATACTCCTCTGATTCAGAGCCTCTCATGGCGTACTCTCTTCCACCGATTCTAACAACAACCTTGTTCTTTTTCTCCAATTGCAACGTCCCCCTTCTATCAATTTCATTTTAATGTCCAGCAATAACAAGAAGTAGGATGTTGGATTCTTAGGTATATTATATATTAATTAACATTTTTCTACAAGCATATTATGTCGGAATACATGTTATTTTATTGCTATTGCTAGAAATAGGAAGGGCCATAGTAGATATGAGGATAATTTGCCTATTTTCAGTCTTTATAGTGGTTTTTAGGGGAGGATGGATTTACAGAACCAGCTTCCCGTCTATTTTGGTCTTGCCGGAACTAACCATCCTCCTTGAGCCAAAATTTTAAATTATTATTTTCTTAGTTCAGCACCTAACTCATCTCTTAAAGCAGCTACAATGCTATCATGAATAGGATTGATATCCTCGTCTTTGAGGGTCCTATCTGCAGCCCTATATCTTAAGGCATATGCCATACTCCTATAACCTTGGGGGATCTGATCCCCTTCATAAATATCAAAGAGTTCTACATTTTCAAGTAGGTCTCCTCCAGATTTGCGTATCACCTTCTCAATACTGGAGGCCAATACCTGGGTATTTACTATTATAGCTAAATCCCTTGTTACAGCTGGGTATCTGGGCAGATGTTCAAACTCTTTCTCAGTCTTAGCCAGTTTTAGCATTAGCTCGAAGTTCAACTCAGCCAATAATACCCGGTTTCTTAGGTCATAATTCTCGCATACCCTAGGATGAACTTCACCTAAGACCCCAAGTTCCTCTTCGCCTATCATTACCATAGCAGTTCTTCCTGGATGGAAGGAAGGATGGGTATGGGGTAAAAACTCTATATCTTCTAGAATCCCAAACACTTCAAATAACTTCTCCACTTGTCCTTTCAGTGTGTAGAAATTTACATCTTTACCGTACTGACCTATGGCCAGAGTAGCCCTTTCTATGGGCAACTCTTCTACAGGAAGAGATTTTGGCATATATATATTTCCAATCTCAAAAATTCTGCAATCCTCTATTCTGCGGCTTTCGTTTCTGGCCAGAACTTCCAAGATGTTGGGAATCAAAGTGGTGCGCATAGCACTTTGATCCTCTCCCAAGGGATTTGAAATTATCACCAATTCAGGGTACTTCTCTGGCTTATAGCCTATTTTCCCATAAACCTTTGGACTACCAAAGGAATAGGTGGATGTTTCGAACAATCCCATGGAGGTTAAGGTTTTCTTTGCCATGTCCATAAGCTTTTGTTGTCTAGTCCTGATGCCCTCAGCTACTGAATTCTCCATCAATGTCAAGGGTATCTTGTCATAACCATAAATACGGGCTACTTCCTCTGCTAGATCTGCTACTCCCTCTATATCTTGCCTGAAGGAAGGTATCTCCACCTTTAATAGGTCCTCCTTGACCCATGTCTTAAAGGAAAGATTCTCTAGAATTTCACATATATCTTGGACACTAATATCTATCCCTAAAAGATTGTTTATCCGGTTCCACTCAACATCTATAACCCTTGCTTCTAAAGAAGCGGTACAGACATCGATCTTGCCTTCAACTACTCTACCAGCTCCCAGCTCTTCAATTAGCTGAGCAGCTCGGTCCACAGCTTTTTCAACATTTAATATATCTAAGCTTTTTTCAAAACGACTAGAGGCCTCACTCCTAAGCCCTAGAGCTTTTGAGGCCAGACGAACACTTCCACCATCGAAGTTGGCACTCTCTAAAAGTATATTACGGGTATGGGCAGTAACCTCAGTATTATATCCACCCATAACTCCTGCCAAACCTATCGCCTTTTCTGTATCTGCAATTACTAGCATATCCTCAGTTAGCTTTCTAACCTGCTTATCTAAGGTAAGTAGGGTCTCCCCTTCCTTGGCTCTTCTAACCACAATGGTTTTATCCTCTATCTTATCTAAATCATAGGCGTGCATAGGCTGCCCCAATTCCAACATTACATAGTTGGTAATGTCCACAATATTGTTAATGGGTCTGATGCCTGCAGAAGCTAGTCTTCTTCTCATCCATTGGGGAGATGGCTCGATCTTGATATCTTCAACCACCCTAGCGCAGAATCGAGGACATAGCTTATCATCTTCTACAATGACCTTAGCTTCTTTTTGTATGTTGCCAACACTTTTGCTAAGCTCAACTTCCGGTAGTTTATAGCTGGTTTTCAAAGTTACTGCTGCCTCCCGGGCTATTCCAACCATACTCAAGCAATCCGGTCTATTGGAGGTAATTTCAAACTCAATTACCTCATCAGCTAGTTCCAAGGCTTCTCTTATATCCATTCCTAAGGGGTATTCTCCATCTAGAACCAGTATCCCGTCCACACCATCATCTATATGTCCCATTTCAGCTAGGCCCAGCTCATCGACAGAACACATCATTCCCTGGGACAATTCCCCTCGAAGCTTACCCTTTTTTATCTTGATACCACCGGGAAGGGATGCACCATGGACAGCAACAGGAACCAATTGTCCCTCCTTTACATTTGGTGCCCCGGTTACAATCTGAAGTATTTCATCCCCAATATCTACCTGGCAAACTACTAGCTTATCAGCATTCGGATGTGCAGCTACGCTAGTAATTCTACCTACAAGAACATTCTTAATATCCTTTGCCAACTCTGTTATAGACTCTACATTAGAGCCGGTCAAGGTCATGGCATCAGCTAATTCCTTTGCAGAAACATTTAGATCTAAGTATTCTTTCAACCATTTTATAGGTACTAACATCTTTTTTCCCCTTTCCCAAATATTGTACTAATAGTTATCATGCCTAGTATTAGAATTGATTTAAAAATCTAATATCGTTTTCGTATAATAATCGTATATCATCGATACCGAAAATTTGGTTAACTATCCGGTCCAGGCCCATTCCAAAGGCAAAGCCAGTATATTCGCTGGGATCAATCTTTCCATATTCCAATACTCTGGGGTGGACCATGCCTGCCCCTAGAATCTCTATCCATCCAGTATTTGAACATATCCTGCATCCCCTACCCTCGCAAGTAACACAGCTTACATCCATCTCAGCGCTGGGCTCAGTAAATGGAAAATGATGAGGTCTAAAGCGAGTACGAGTTTTATCTCCAAACATCCGCTTGGCAAAAACATCTAATACTCCTTTTAAATCCCCCATGGTTATATTCTTATCCACCACTAATCCCTCTATCTGGTGGAAGATAGGTGAGTGGGTAGCATCCACTGCATCGGACCTATAAACTCTTCCCGGTACAAGAATCTTTATAGGGGGTTCTTGCTTTTCCATAGTCCTAATTTGAGTAGGGGAAGTATGAGTTCGAAGCAGTATATTTTCATTAATATAGAAGGTATCCTGAGTATCCCGAGCAGGGTGGTTCTTAGGCATATTCAAGGCCTCAAAATTGTAATAATCCAGCTCTACTTCCGGTCCTTCAGCCACATCGAACCCCATTCCGAAAAAGATTTCAGTAATTTGGTTTAGGACAGTGGTAAGAGGATGAAGCTTGCCCAAAAGAGGTCTCTCACCCGGTAGGGTTACATCTATGGTCTCTTCTTCTAGTTTTATAGCCATAGCCCTCTCTTCAATATCCTTGACTTTTGCCGATAGGGCAGACTCTATTGCCTGTCTAACTTCATTTGCCAACTGTCCCATGACCGGCCGCTCCTCAGGAGACAGTTTCCCCATCCCTCTCAGGATTTTGGTTAGCTCACCTTTTTTACCTAAATATTTAACCCTAATCTCTTCCAAATCATTGGCATGATCAGCTTTTTCTATCCTATCTAGTACTTCTTCCCGTATAATATGTAATTTATCCCGCATCTTGATTACTCCTTTCCAATTGTTTAGATGATAATATTAAAGCCTCCATCCCAATCATGGGACGGAGGCAACCTAATCCGTGGTACCACCCAAGTTCATTTGTTAAATAACAAAACTCATAAATTGATAACGGTTAAACCGGTAAGACCTACTACCACTTCAGCCTACAGCTCTGGAGCGAACTTCCATTCCCTTATTATAGAGATGTTTACAGCCTATGACATCCCCTCTCTGCATAATTAGAC
Source organism: Clostridiales bacterium (assembly GCA_012518075.1). GTDB lineage: Bacteria > Bacillota > Clostridia > Caldicoprobacterales > UBA3941 > JAAYTG01. The sequence continues at coordinate 9,338 of JAAYTG010000160.1, forward strand.
AGAATGTACTCTTCTCCTTCATTGCTTTTACTTAAGAGTTACTAGTTTTTTATAAAGCATATAGGCAGAAACGGAACCCGTTGCTTCGAATATCTTCCACATGACCTTAGCTAACATTGGGAACCATCTCCTTTGTATCCTCACTTTTTTTATTATAGCATATCCCTATCACAGATACAAGAAATTCCCTGTCCCACTTTACCGTCTTTTCTCAATATTTCATATATCATGATGCCAGCCGCTACCGAAGCATTTAGGGATTCTGCACCGCCTACAATGGGTATGGATACAACACTAGTGCCCATCTTTCGAACTTGGTCACTTATTCCCTTGGATTCGTTGCCTATTACAAGGGCTTTTATGCCACTGGCTTTTTGACCCTGCCAATCAAATATATTCTCCCCATCCATTGCACTTGCTAGTACACTCACTTTCTTCTCTTTAAGTCGTAAAAAGAAATCCTGACTATCTTCCACTTCAATAATAGGTACACGAAATATAGAGCCCATGGTAGATCTTATGGTCTTTGGGTTATATGCATCAACGCATCCCTTAAGGAGAACCACCCCGTCTCCGCCAGCAGCATCTATGGTTCTAATTATGGTCCCCATGTTCCCCGGGTCCTGAATCCTATCTAAAATCACCCATAAACCCGAGTCTTGCTTCAAGATATAATCTATGTCCTTTGGGGTTTTCGCTAAAATGCCTATTATCCCTTGTGGACTTTTAACATCACTGATCTGTCTAAAAAGATTGGAGGCCACACAATAAATAGGGAAATCATGGGATCCCTCTTTAAGCCCTAACTCCTCTAGATAAAAATCCTGACTATAGATCAACATATGAATGGACCTTTCTTGATTCAAGGCCTCCCTGACCATCTTTAGTCCTTCCACAAAATACAGCCCATGCTCATCCCTGTATTTTTTTTTATGAAGAGACTTTGCGAATTTTATGGTTGAATTGTTAGGACTGGTGATAATCTCATTCACTTCCCAGCTGCCCCCTCTCCTATAATTAATTCTGCTTTTTTAAGATATCTATTATCCTCAGTGATTCCTATAAGTAATTCAATGTTAAATATATTATGCCCAACTATGATTGAGTCTCCTCCTGTCATCCTATCCTTTCATGACTCTTATATGGATGATTAGAAAAAGACCTCCTTTAGAGGTCTTTTTATTAAGCTTCTAACTTTTGCTTGGCTAAATCTACCAATTGTGAAAAACCTGCTGCGTCATTTACTGCCATATCGGCCAAGACTTTACGATTGATCTCTACATTTGCTAGCTTGAGACCATTGATAAATCTACTATAGCTCAATCCATTGACCCGTGCAGCGGCATTGATTCTTGCAATCCATAATTTTCTAAAATCCCTTTTCCTTAGCTTTCTTCCTGTATAAGAATAGGATAAAGATTTCATCACTGCTTGGTTTGCAGTCCTATACTGCTTGCTTTTAGCACCAAAATAGCCTTTAGCTAGTTTTAGTACTTTTTTATGTTTTTTTCTGGCATTGACTGCCTTTTTTATTCTTGCCATGTCTATACCTCCTCTATTGCCTTACTTGTAAGGAATCAGTCTCCTAATATTCTTCTCTTCTGCAGCAGCAATATAGGCACCTTTTCTCAGATTCCTCTTTCTTTTACTCGTTTTTTTGGTCAAAATATGACTCTTATAAGCTCTAGCTCTCTTTATCTTTCCAGACTTAGTCACCTTAAACCTTTTGGCTGCCCCTCTGTGTGTCTTAATTTTTGGCATAGGGCTTCCTCCTCTCCTGCCTTTATTCTTTAGGTCCTAATATCATTATCATGTTTCTGCCTTCAAGTCTAGGTTTGCGTTCCATAACATTTTCCTCAGTAACCATGTCTACAAACCTATTCATTACATCGTATCCAATTGAAGTATGAGCCATCTCACGCCCCCTAAACCGGATAGTAACCTTTACTTTATCCCCGGCCTTTAAAAACTTATCGGCATGTCTGGCTTTAACTCCCATATCATGCTCTTCAATATTGGCAGACAACCTTACTTCCTTTACATTAATGGTACGTTGGTTCTTCCGGGCCTCTTTCTCTTTCTTGGCCATATCAAAGCGATATTTACCATAATCCATAATCCTGCATACAGGTGGTTTTGCCCGGGGAGCCACCTTGACTAGATCTAGTTGTCTTTGCTCAGCAATTTCCATTGCCTTTCTGGGAGACATGACACCCAGCTGGTCCCCATTCACATCTATGACCCGTACTTCCCTGTCCCGGATTCCCTCGTTTACTGAGAGTTCCTTGTTCTTAATATTCATTCACCTCCGAAAATATTAACAAAGCTTCTATAACTCCACTTGCTCCATTCATTGCATAAAAAAAGTGGGTATTCCTACCCACTCTAATTAACTACAAATAATCCATTGTAGATCAATGATTTGAACCTTCCTAGCTGCGCCGAAAGGTGAGAAGTGGATAGCTTCTACTTAAGACAGATACAGATTATCATATTATAGGATACTTGTCAAATGTTTTTTATTGACCTTTTTGTTTAATTTCCTTTTTAATCCTATCTATAAAGTCTTCAACTTCCATAAGGCCTAAATCGCCCTCATCCCTAGATCTAACAGCAATCTGCTGACTCTCTACTTCCTTATCTCCAATTATCAGCATATAGGGTATTCTTTGTAGTCGAGCCTCCCGAATTTTATAACCTATCTTTTCATTTCTCAGATCCGTCTCCACTCGGATTCCCAGATCTTCAAACTCCCGAGCAAGCTTTTGAATATATTGGTTAGAACGATCTGTTATTGATAAGAACCTCACCTGCACTGGTGCTAACCAGGTAGGGAAGGCACCTGCATAGTGCTCGATCAAAATACCAATAAACCTTTCTATACTGCCAAAGACCACCCTATGAATCATAACCGGGCGATGCTTGTCACCATCGGCTCCTATATAGGTCAGGTCAAAGCGCTCAGGCATTTGGAAATCCAACTGGATAGTACCACACTGCCAGGTCCTTCCTATACTGTCTTCAAGATGAAAATCAATCTTTGGACCATAGAAGGCGCCATCACCTTCATTTATTATATACTCCATATTCTTTTCCTCCAGGGCTTCTTTGAGGGCACTGATAGCCAGATCCCAGTCCTCATCGGAACCCATTGCCTTCTCCGGTTTGGTGGACAATTCTACATGATAGTTGAAACCAAACTGTTTGTAGAAATAGTCAACCAAATCGATTACCCCTACGATTTCATCTTTTATATGTTCTGGCAGCATAAATATATGAGCATCATCCTGGGTAAAGCAGCGCACCCTCATCAGGCCATGTAGAGCACCGGATAGCTCATGCCTATGCACTAAGCCCAGCTCAGCAATCCTTAAGGGCAAGTCCCTATAGCTATACATTTTTCTCTTGTATAGGATCATACTGCCCGGACAATTCATAGGCTTTATAGCGTAATCTCCATCATCTATATTAGTAAAATACATGTTCTCCTGATAGTGATCCCAGTGACCTGACCGTACCCATAGGTCCTGATTTAAGATTATTGGGGTCTTGATCTCCTCATAGCCTCTTTTCACATGCTCTTTGCGCCAGAAATCCTCCAGTATATTTCTTATAACCATTCCCTTGGGATGGAAGAATGGAAAGCCTGGTCCCTCTTCATGGATACTAAACAGGTCTAGCTCCCTTCCCAGCTTCCTATGATCCCTCTTCTTGGCTTCTTCTAAGCGGTTTAGATATTCATCTAGCTGGCCCTTTTTGGGAAAGGCAACTCCATATATACGCTGAAGCATCTTATTCTTTTCATCGCCCCTCCAGTAAGCACCAGCCAGGCTAAGAAGTTTAAAGGCTTTGACCTTTCCGGTACTGGATACATGCGGGCCCGCACATAGATCCACAAACTCTCCTTGTCTGTAAAAGGAGATCACGGAATCCTCAGGTAGGTCCTCAATCAATTCTATCTTATAGCTCTCACCTTTCTCTGCCATAGAATCTATAGCTTCTTGTCGTGGCATTTCAAACCTTTCAAGTTCCAGGTCCTCTTTGACTATTTTTGTCATTTCCGCCTCTATAGCTTCCAAATCTTCGGGAGTAAAGGGCCTATCGGTGTCAAAATCATAGTAGAAGCCATTGTCAATAGAAGGTCCAATGGCTAGCTTTATGTCGGGGAACAACCTTTGCACAGCTTGGGCCATTATATGGGAGCTAGTATGCCAGAAAGCTTTCTTCCCTTCTATATCGTCAAATGTCAAAATATTCAGCTGGACATCATTATTTATAGGCTGCATCAGATCCACGGTCTCACCATCTAGCTTCCCTGCTACAGCAGCTCTGAAAAGACCTCTGCTAATATCCTTGGCTACTTCACCTACAGTAATACCTTTAGGGTACTGCTTTGATGTACCATCCTTTAAGGTAATATTTATCATCTCTATCATCTCCTCCTCTTTTCTGTTAATCTCAATCAAATAAAAGCAAATAAAAAAATCCCTGTCCTTCAAAGGACGGGGATTACCCGCGGTTCCACCCTTGTTGATTTAGACCATACTACAATTAACTGGCTAAATCCAGCTTACTAGTCTATAAGGGGACTACCCAAATACTCCAGAGTTGGTATTCAATCGAGCCTATTGGGGAAGGCTTGCAGCCTAGGCTTTCCCTCTCTTGACACCGGTTCCCGATCTACTGGTCTCTTTCATAGTATAGTATTCTTATTGTACAAATTATTATATCCATTTAATAACTATAAGTCAACAAATTAAGCAAAAAACTTTATTAATAGGCCTTGAAACAATCCAATAATAAATCCCAGTAATCCCCCTAATATCTCGATATACTTAAGCTCCTTACCCGATAGGGATAGAATAATGGTCTCCAGCTCCACCAGGTCAAAATCATTTATCTTTTCTTCCACTAGTTTACTAATATCTACGGTCTCAACAAGTTCTTTTACGAACCTGTCCATATTTTGAGCAATAAAGCTACTAGACTCCTTTTCAATAATATCTCCTACATAATTTAAAATGTTATTTCTTATTCCCTGTGGAATAATAGAGGGGAGCTTATCATTTATGACTCTCAATATGCCGGTGCGGATATTCTTTATAATAAATGAATGGTTCTTCCTAGTGTTCAAGTGGCCCAAAATCTCATCAAGGGACAAAAGCTCTTGCTCAACAGTATTTCCAATACTGGCAGCAATCTCCTTTCTGCGTTTAGGTACCAGGCCTTGAAATTCAAGCCCTATAATGGGTATTCTGATGGGATTTAAGGGTCTAAAAATAAGCTTTATCGCCAAGTAATTGGTAAACCAGCCTATTGTCGCCCCCACCAAGGACATTATAATTATCTCCGCAAACACCTTTCTGCCTCCATATACAGTCTAAATACTATCTAATAACCTTCTTAAACTTTAACACTGTCTCCTAATCATGACTAGGGAAGGTTTATTCCAACCCCTCCTAATCGCTTATTATCTTCATATAAGGATATTAATACTTTACCTTAAATTGCAGGTCTTATCCAGTTGTAAATATAGTAAAAAAGATGCACAATTTACCGTGCATCCCTTTATATAATTCCACTTTATCTCTTAGGGGTAATTCCTTCCTCACTCATTATTACCTTACCACTGAAAACATTGTTAATGGTGTTTAACAATTCCACATTTTTAATCTTATCATATTCATGGATTGTTATCTTACAAGGAGCAATAGTTATCAGTGAACTGATTAATAGGTCATCATGACTTATTCCCTTGTCCGATATCTCACGGGCTAGCTGTTCCAGCATTTCATTATGGATTACTTTGAGGTCAGAATCTAATAGCACATATCTTTTATCATCCTGTTGTAGGACATGAACCTCGTCTACTTTTGGATCCTGAATCTCCACAAAATATTGAAGTAGCTTTATAAATTCGTTATATTCGTTTTCTATCAGCAGGTCATCGACTGCACGATCCACTGCATTTTCTAATTCTTCTACAAAATCTTTTAGCCGGAATCTAATAAAGCCATCAAAAATTAGTTGATCACTTGTGCTTAGATGGTCCATTATTCTCTCCCATACCTGACACCGCCATTGTTCCCTAATGGTCTCAGAATTTACTATAGGATTCCTTCCACCCCACATAATGGCCAATGCGCTTCTGAGAATCTTATCTTGATCTTTCCTATCAAAATAGAAGTACTCCTCCTCGATTATCTTCTGTACCATGTTAGATTGTAAATCCTCTAAGATAATAGCAGCAAGCATATCTGCAATAGCTAATTGCATCCTATACCGTATCCTATTATCCTTATCTTTATCAACTAGATCACTTGACGGATAATGGCTGGTATTATAGTTTAAAAACACCAAATCCCCAACCCTGTTTTCCTCTATATTTAAACCTTCCATCCAGTAAGTGGAAGACTTTTTATAAATTAAATCCTTAAGTTCCAATTCTTTATCGCCAATCCCGATGGAGAATAATTGCATCCCATCACTCCCTTCCATCGAACTTCAGTCACTGGGATTCCATACGAGGTAATATACTATTCATATTCTTTTAGAGGAATTATACTTCCGACATCTGAGAGAGGAAACTTACCAAGCATGAGAGCTTTTTTGCCCCTATGCTCCAGATAACTTTCTATACTCCTGCTATCTATATAGCTGCTCCCATTTCCTACAAACCCAATCTGATTTTGGCTTAATAATCCTGTGGCACCGCCAATAAAGCCATAATCTAAACCAGGAAGCTTAATAAAGCCCGGCTCAATGGTCAATACATTCAATCCTACTTCCTTGGCAGCACTGGCTATGCCCTTATCCGATGTAATCATTGAATATTCATCAACAATGCTCACTGAGCACTTGGCATACCCCTGATTTACATGGACAAGTTCTACTCCCTGACCTCGCAGTGATTCTCTAATAATTGGATCAGTGTATTTTTTATTATGAAAAGCAAACCCTCCAATTCTTGCTACATTATATGCAATATTATTTGGATAGTTGCTCTCGAGTCTAGTATTCCCCAAAAGGATATCAAAATCATGTTGAATTAATTGGTTTTTAAGTGACTGACTGGCATTAGGGGCAACTACTATTTTGTTGCCTCCCAAGGGATGACATTGTATGTCTGGATGGCATGATATGGAAGGGTAAAGATCCGGACATGGACCAACATAAATTGGTGATATTTTTCTCTTTTTTAAATCATCCTCTAGCCTAGCCTTATATCGAATATCCACCAAAGCCAGGCTAACAGGATTTTTGGGTATAAAAGGGCATTCCAAAAAAAATTCTTTATGCATCTTTCTCAATATACATTATTCCCACTGTTCCCGGTCCACAATGACTGGAAATTACTGTACCTGCCTCCACGGTCAGAATATCTTCTGAATTGTATTCTTGAATGGCCTTGCTTTTTAGGATTTCTGCAGAAGAAATATCAGCTGAGTGGGCTACGACTATATTTCCATCTATATTAGGTTTTCCTGCCAGGAAATTATTATAGAAGATGTTTAAAACTTTCTCTTTTTTTCCTCTATGCTTGTCTACTACTACAAGGCTTCCATCTTCTACTAGTATTTGAGGCCTTATCTTTAAGACGGTCCCTGCTATAGCTTCGATGGAAGAACATCTCCCCCCCATGTGAAGGTATTTTAGTGTATCTATAATAAAGCTAGTTCTGACTCTAGGCTTCATGTCCTCTATCTTATCAAAAATCTCTTTAGAGCCCATCCCTTGGGAAGCCCACTGGGCTGCTTTCATTGCCATCAAGCCGATTCCAGCACAAAGATTGCGTGAGTCTACTATCCTTACCCTACCTTCATCAAATTCCTGAGCAGCAAGATTTGCCGATTGTACAGTGGCAGATAGGTTAGATGAAATACCAAAAAATATAATATCATATCCATCATCTATCCAAGGTCTAAAAGCATTTCCCAAATCCTGGGTGGATGGGGCAGCGGTTTTGGGTAGCTCTTTATACTCTTCCACCAAATCATATAATTTAGCAGTGTTGATATCCACTTGGTCCCTATAGGAATCTCCCCCTATTAATACATACAGAGGAACAAAAGAAATATTGTACTGCTTTCGCAATTCAATAGGTATATCAGCAGTACTATCCGTAAAGATCTTTACAGGGTTCATAGGATTACCTCCTCATAAAAAAATAAAATAGCTATAAATTCAATACAAGACTATTCTACCTTGATTAGTTCCCTCATGCAATAGTAATAGCAATAAAAACAGAAACACCGGTGTGTACCGGTGCAATAATATCATATTATGAGCAAGCCATAAGCCGAGTTCTGTCGTGGATGATCATCTATCTAGGTCTACCGTTGCCGGTAAACTCAAGCGACCTTTACCCGGGACGTGACGGGCCGCCACTTCTTGTCCCCTATTCGGTCTTGCTCCAGATGGGGTTTACATAGCCAATCTAGTCGCCTAGATGCTGGTGAGCTCTTACCTCACCTTTCCACCCTTACTCGGTACTCAATTTGTATCAGAACTACTTAGGCCCTAAGACCAAGCTTAGTCTTAAAAGTGGCGTAAAAAGTCTAAATACTTGCTATTGAGTGCCAAGCGGTATCTTTCTGTTGCACTTTCCTTGGAGTTGCCTCCACTGGGTGTTATCCAGCATCCTGCCCTATGGAGCTCGGACTTTCCTCATCTAAGAATTTAGATGCGATCATCTAGCTTACTCATAACATGCAATTCTCTGAAGTATTATAATAGCATTTTCTAATCATATAGTCAAAATGTAATTATTGCCTGTAACTATATAGTAGTTCCCTTTTAATCAGCGGAGCTATTATCCCCCAAGTATAAGATTCTGCCACAATTCTCACATTCGACAGCATCTACATTGTCTCTAACATTTTGTATTACTAAAGATGCCAGAAACATATTACATCCTCCACAGCGATTCTGCTGAATCTCAGCCATCACCATACTGTGGTTTCCTTTTACTGCATTGTATTTTCTTAATAGGGATTTATCCAGTTTCTCTTTGATGGAATCCCTTTGGGATTTTATCTTAGAGTATTCTGTATCCAATTCCTCTACAACTAGATCATAGTCTTTTTTGTGCTTTTCATACTCCCTTTTACCCTTTCGTAGGTGATTGGTAACCAGTTTAAGCTCATTGTTAATATTATCCATATCCTTTATAAGGGCATTTAATTCTTCTCTGCTTTTGTCTAGTTTCTCCTGGGTCTCTAATATTTTCTTTTCAATCTGGTCCAGTTCTTTGAATGACTTAACTTCCTCACTGTACAGTTTAGCCTTTTCATTTGCTAAGTCCTTATTTATCCTTTGAAACTCATGATATATTCTGTTATATACATGGTTCTTCTTATCAACAATACTATTTATTTTTATTAGATCTTCTTGTTGATTTTTTAGATATTTTATTGCTTTATAAAGGTTTTTCCTTGCAGTACTATTCTTTTTTTTGCTTTTTAGGTCTTCCATTTTTAAGTCTAGTTTCTGATAATCCCATAGATAATCCAACTGATTCATAAAGCTTCCTCCTTTCCCACGCTTTTCTTCCGATAGAACGCAACACCAGCATTAGAGGCTCTATACTAGTCAAAAATCATTCTATAATAGGGACTTCTTTGTGTTTGGGACTCAAATATCTCTACCTTATATTGTAAACTATCCACAGCTTTTTGTAAACGACTAATTAGTTGGCTGATTATTGGCCTTTCGCTATAAAAATGACCTACTGTCATGACTCTTATACCTAATAAATCAGCCATTAGTGCATCATGATACTTGATTTCCCCTGTTATAAACAGATCTGCACCCACCTCTTTCACCTTTCTCATAAAGTCCGAACCGGAGCCCCCACATAAGGCCACGGTAGTAATTTCTTGATTTTCCTTACATTTATCTACCCCTACGAGATCCAGTCTCGGCGTATTTAGAGTTTTTGCGACAAAATCTGCAAATTCTGTAAGACTCATTGTAGGATCCAATTTGCCCCAGCGGCCAAATCCCGGCTTGGATTGACTAATTAAACTCTCCGGATTTAGTTGCTTAACCTGTTTTAATCCAAGGGTTTTTGCCAAGGAATCATCTACACCTCCCTCGGCTATATCCAAATTAGTATGGGCACAGTATACAGCTATGTTATTGGATATAAGTGGTAATATGAGCTTACCCTCCCCTTCATCGACTATTTTCTTCACTGGATTAAAGATTATAGGATGATGGGTTATAATCATATCAACCTCTCTTTTTACGGCCTCCTCTACCACAGAGGGGGTTATATCCAATGCAGCCATCAAACGCTTAACTTCATATTGCCTATCCCCTAATAATAACCCTACATTATCCCAGGGCTCAGCCCATTCTTCTGGTGCAATATGGTCCATCAATTCAGCTATTTTTCCAACCCTACAAACCACCTATAGGCCTCCTCGTATTTCTTATATTTTAATAAGAATTCTTTCATATATTCTTTCGCATTTTTTGTATTCTCTTTTTCCAATTCTTTAATTATATCTTTTGTCTTTTCTATTTTGCCATTAATAAACTCCTTGAAAAGAGGATCTTTGTTCTCAATAAGCTTAAATCCAATCTCATATTGGATATTATCAATAACCTCTTGAGATCCATGGCTGGCTACAATGATCTCATAGATATGCCTACCTTCTTTAACCAAAAGTTCATGATCAATAGCAAAATTCTCTTTAACCAGCCATTGTCTCAGAAGGTCTGAACCGCTCATTGGTTGAAGGATCAACCTGGATATAGATTTGAGGACCCTCCGTCCCTCCTCCAGTATTGATGTAATAAGCATCCCACCCATTCCGGCAACAATGATGGTATCAACCTCTTCTGGCTCAATAACTTGAAGTCCTGAACCAAGCCTGGTTTCAATTATATGGTCTAAATTCTCCTCTTTAACCAAATCCACTGCCTTCTGCAATGACCCTTTACTTATGTCGGTAGCTATAATCTTAGCTGCTAGCTTATTCTTTGCCAGGTAAACGGGAATTAATCCATGATCGGTGCCTATATCTGCGATTTTAGCGCCTATAGGTACCTGGCTTGCCAATGCTTTCAACCTAGGACCTAACAAATACCTTCACTCCTAATTTTATTCGAAAATGCCTGATATAAACATGTAAAAAAGCACCTTTTAAAATGGTGCCTTTCTTTAGTCCAGAAAATCTTTCAACTTCTTACTCCTGCTGGGATGCCTTAATTTTCTCAAGGCTTTTGCTTCAATTTGACGTATTCTCTCCCTTGTTACATTGAATTCCTTTCCAACTTCCTCAAGGGTCCTAGCGCGTCCATCATCTAAGCCAAACCTTAATCTCAATACCTTCTCTTCCCTAGGAGTCAGAGTATCCAAGACATCCATCAGCTGTTCCTTCAATAGGGTAAATGCTGCTGCATCAGCCGGTGCAAGAGCATCATCATCAGGTATAAAGTCTCCAAGATGGCTATCCTCTTCCTCTCCTATGGGAGTCTCCAATGATACAGGTTCTTGGGCTATTTTCAGAATTTCTCTTACCTTCTCTTCAGGTATATCCATCTCTTTTGCTATCTCCTCTGGTAAGGGCTCCCTACCATACTCTTGGAGCAGCTGCCTTGACACCCTAATCAATTTGTTAATGGTTTCTACCATATGAACAGGTATGCGGATGGTCCTGGCCTGATCTGCAATGGCCCTTGTAATTGCCTGTCGAATCCACCAGGTTGCATAAGTGCTGAACTTGTACCCTTTTCTGTAGTCAAACTTTTCTACAGCTTTCATAAGGCCTAGATTTCCTTCTTGAATTAGATCCAAAAAGAGCATTCCCCTGCCCACATATCGCTTTGCAATGCTAACCACTAGTCGTAAATTGGCTTCCGCCAGTTTACGCTTGGCTAATTCATCACCAGCCTCCATCCTCTTTGCCAGATCCACTTCTTCCTCAGCAGTAAGCAAAGATACGGTTCCGATTTCTTTTAGGTACATCCTTACAGGATCATCAACATTTACGCCTTCTAGAACACCTTCTTTTGATTTATCATCTTCTTCGTCCTTAGCATCGCTATCCTCAACAGGATCATCCTCTTCATCCACTACATCTATTCCAAGAGTTTCCAAAGTATCATAGATTTTTTCTATCTGATCAGGCTCTAAATCTATCTCTTCAAGCATGTCCATAATTTCAGTATATGTCAGAACACCTTTGGACTTGCCCTTTTCTATCAGTTCCTTTACACGCTTGCGTGCTTTTTCTCCATTCTTCACATAACCTCCTCCTTCCCAATATCACCCAGTTTATTCCTCCGATTTATATCCTGCAATTCTTCTATTAATTCCCAATACTTAGTTGACCCGCTATTGCCTTCACGATCCATTTTTGAAATTTGCTCCTTCAGGTAGTTGGATCTCTTCTCCAATCTATATCGTCGAAGTTCTTCTACACAATCCTTAATAAATCTATCTACATTATCATACTCCATTTCTAATCTAAATATTTCAATAACTTTGTCCCTCTCATGGTCATCCTTTATATAATTGAGTATTTGAGCAGGTTTGGGCTCAATATCTCTATCTAGCAATTCCTTTACAATCCCGGCTACTTTCCCATGAACAGGATCCTCAAAATCCCCTTTTTCAAGCTGATCTATAATTTTTTTAGCCATTTCCTGGCTTTCACCCATAAGTCCTATTAAATGCTTTTCAGCCTTAAGGTTAGCAGGCGTTTGCAGTCTAACCTTTTTAACACTGGTAGTATACCTATTATTACCAACTAGATTCTTTTTTAGACCTGTCCTGTCTGTTGGTTTCTCTAACTGACCCATCAATCGATATAATAGCTCAGGCTTAAATCCAGTTGTGGCATTGAGTTTCTGGACATATATGTCCCTCTCCAAAGGATTCTCTACTTCTATCAATATATGAGCCGCTTTAGTCGCAAATTCCACCTTGTCTTCCTGGCTGTCTAAGTCATATCCGCTCTGCAATTGATCTAACTTGAAATTAATGAGAGACACGGCGTCTTCTTTCAGCTTGTTAAAATATTCAACGCCATGTTTTCTAAGGATATCATCAGGATCCTTACCCTTTGGCAGTTTAATAACTCTAACATTACAACCTGCATCCTTTAATATGTCCAAACTCCTTGCTGTAGCCTTTTGCCCAGCAGTATCTCCGTCGTAGGCTATATAGATATTGGGTGTATACCTCCTCATGAGTTTAGCTTGATCCATAGTCAATGCGGTACCCAGGGATGCCACCGCATTCTTTAAACCAAATTCATAAAGAGAAATCACGTCTAAATAGCCTTCTACTACAATGAGATTGTCTATGGGTCTCTGCTTTCTAGCTAAGTTAAGTCCGAAGAGTATACTACTTTTATTAAAAACAGGACTTTCCGAGGAGTTCAAATACTTTGGTACAGATTCATCCATTACCCTTCCGCCAAATCCTACTAAACGATTCCTATGATCTATTATGGGGAACATGACCCTATTTCGAAATCGGTCATAGGTCCTTTGACTCTTATCTACCAGCAAGCCTATTTCGATTAGAAGCTGCTTTTCAAATCCTTTATCCAATAAATGTTTCATCGTTGAGTCCCAGGAATTAGGAGCATATCCCAAACCAAACGCTTTTATGGTCCTATGGTTAATCCCCCTGGATTTTAAATATTTTAATGCATGTTTGCCTTCCGGTGATAAAAGACTTTGGTAATAAAACATGGCCGCTTCTCTATTTAACTTATAGAGTTCTTCCCTATGTTTCCTAGCCTCTTCATCTTGAGTCCTATCTAAGGAGCCAGGGAGTGGTATTCCCTTTCTTTCTGCCAAAAGTTTTACCGAATCTACAAAGTCCAGCCTTTCTTGGGCCATTACAAAGGAAAAAACATTGCCCCCTTCTCCACATCCAAAACAGTGATAAAGCTGTTTTTGAGGGTCAACGGAAAAGGAAGGAGTCTTTTCATTATGGAAGGGGCATAATCCAAAAAAGTTTCTCCCTTTGGGTTTTAATGATATATACTCAGATATCACATCGGTTATTTCATTAGCAACCCTTACTTCCTCAATAAAATCTTCCGGCAAAAAACTCGACATTCTTCATCACCTATCATAGCCATGCCAATGGCATCTATCAATACCAGGCATCCATGCACAATTTTCTAGACCTGTAACAATAAACTCTAGACTAAGAAAACTCATAGATTTATATTCGACATGCTTTGTCAATTTCCTTCTTTTAAACGCAAAAATTTAGTATCTCCCTAGACCTTAGCCATTGCACAGCTGGATTCAATGACAATAAATAGTCATTCTGCTAATATTCTCATCCTTTATCCTTAGTTTTATTCCCTTAGATTTCCCCGTAACCTCTCAAATAAGGCCGATGCATACCGATCTGTCATGCCAGCTATATAGTCACATACCCCTTGTTCCTCATCATCCCGGGCGATTATCTCAAAATATTCCTTAGGCAATTTTTGTTCATTGTCTAGAAAATAATAGTAAAGTGTCTCTATTATGGAAGTTGCCTTGTCCACTTGAGCTTTAGATACAGAATCTATATATACTCTTTCAAACATAAAGTTTCGCAGTTCTTGAGTTGCTTGCCCTACCTCAGGGGACATCTTAATATAGGGTTTATCAATACTATTAAATATTACATCCTCTACCATCCTATTGATGCGCTCTCTATGACTTGATCCTAGTATCTCTATGCTGTCCTTGGGAAGACAATCTATGGAAATAATACCTGCCCTCAAAGCATCATCTATATCGTGATTGATATAGGCAATACGGTCACTTAGCCTTACAATCTGCCCCTCCAGAGTACTTGGAGCTTGGGAACCAGTATGTCCTCTAATTCCATCTCTAACTTCCCAAGTTAGATTTAATCCACTGCCCTCTTCTAAAACCTCTACTATCCTAAGGCTTTGCAAATTATGCTTGAAGCCCTTTTGGCTAATCCTATCGAGTACCCTTTCGCCTATATGCCCAAAAGGGGTGTGCCCAAGATCATGACCTAAGGCTATAGCCTCTGTAAGGTCTTCGTTTAGCCTTAAAGCCCTAGCTATAGTCCTGCTTATCTGGGATACCTCTAATGTATGGGTCAAACGGGTTCGGAAGTGATCCCCCTCCGGTGCTATAAATACCTGAGTCTTGTGTTTGAGCCTTCGAAAGGATTTACAGTGTAAGATCCTATCCCGATCCCTCTGAAAGTCAGTACGGATACGGCATTGCTCCTGGGGATATTGCCGTCCTCTATTTGCACCACTTAAGGCTGCATAGGGAGAGAGTATCCTCTGTTCCAGCTTCTCCATTTCTTGCCGAATAGTCATATTCTTCCTCCCTCAACATATCCTCTTACTTACCTTCCATCAAATACCAGCTTCAAACTCGTACTCTTTATTTTGTTGTCCCAAGGGTATATTCTATATAGCAGCCCTTCCCCCCTACACTATATATACAACGTATATTCTAAATATCCTCCTATTTAAGCAATAAATTTACACCGACTAATCTTTTTGAAGCTAATTGCTTGTATAATAGTCGTTGCTAAATATTGATAAGGGGTTCTGAAAGATTGCCTCAAAATTAGCAAATACTTCTGTTTTATTTATAAAGTGTCAAGTCTTTGTCTGTAAAAATAGATAGATTCATACATTTTATAACGTAAAATGCATGAAGCAAAACGCCTTCATGCATTTATCCAATCTATTTCATTATTCATATGTTTTTTCCCTATTACTCAGTCTCTTATATTAGCCTGATCCCTGACATTAAAGATTCATATTGTCTATACTACTATAGATAGTTCTCAAGCTTGGTGATTTCTAAGCTGGTACTACCTTGCTTCTTGCCCTAGTCTTTCTAGTCTGCCCTCCCACAAGCCACCTCAACCCTATTCTTACCAGATTTTTTCGCCGAATAAAGGGCCCTATCCGCAAGGAAATAATAGCTCCCTAAAATCTCACTATTAAGATCGTCTAATAAGGATACACCTAAGCTACAAGTAATTTGCAAGGTACTAGCCCCTACGGTAAATGTTTTTTCCATAATTACTTTTCTTAGTCTTTCAGCAAAGGCACAACCTGCCTCAATAGAAGTTCTGGGAAAAAGGATAATAAATTCTTCTCCTCCAAATCTAAATACGGTATCTGACTCTCTAATGCTGTTTTTTATAAGGTCAGCCAGTTGCTTCAGTACACTATCACCTGCCGGATGACCATAGGTATCATTAACCTTCTTAAAATTATCAACGTCTAAAATCATAATAACCGTTTCATGATTACTATACTCTATTGAAGAGAACTCCCCTTTGATCATTCTATCCAGCATCCGTCTATTGGGTAGGTCAGTAAGAGGGTCGTAATATGCCATTTTTTCTAATTGCTTTTGTTGTTTTTCAATGCGTCTCTCTTGGATTATACTTATGTAATTATAATGCCACATAAGAATACTCATCAAGAAACCTATTCCAACAGCCGTAGCTCCATTGACCCTATTGGAAAGAAGTAGTTGCGGGTCGGTTATGGTTAGGCCTAGGGAAATATAGTATACCACGTAAGAGGTTAGGTATATTATAAGGGAGGTTAAAGGTCTAATTAAGAAAACAGAGCCAGTTACAATTGAAGACAATAGGAAAGGCATGATGTTACTGGTCACTAGCTGGTCAAGGGTGACTATGACAATACCAGATGCCATGATGACAGACACAACAACGTATTGCAATATTAACATAGTTGTGTTTGCCTCTGGCTTATTTTTCAGTTTTAGAGCTATTGAAAAAAATCCAATCATAAAAATAAGCAACACAAA
Organism: Clostridiales bacterium; assembly: GCA_012518075.1. Taxonomy (GTDB): domain Bacteria; phylum Bacillota; class Clostridia; order Caldicoprobacterales; family UBA3941; genus JAAYTG01. Next base: position 26,144 of record JAAYTG010000160.1, read on the forward strand.
ATGGGAGGCAATAATTCCTTGACTCCATTTCTTTAAAATTAGTGTATCGTAGGATTTGGTGAGTGTGAATAGTAAAATGTAGACAATTCGTAATGGAATAGAAATTATTCCCAGGTAATAAATCCTTCGTGTATTAATACGGGCACTCTCACCCAAAACACTACTATTATCATGAGATTTTTTTATAACTTTTTCTCTAATATCTGCAAATGACCATAATTTCTTTTGAATGATGTTAATTTGATTCACCACCACTCTAGTATTTCGGTAGATTACAATCTGCCATCCTGCCTATCTCTCTTATATTGCTTATATTTCCATATTCCTTATATCTTTATGTTGTTTATGCTATAACTCTCTTCAACGTACATATATGTTTATCTCAACATAAACTCCTCATTATATCATCTAAAACTATTCTAAAGTATATATCCTTTACAGCCCTAAAATATAGTATTTTTAAGATATAGGATTTTTCTGTATATAAGCGATTTCTATCATGATTCTATTAATACTTCATTTTTTCTTTTAAAAAGCTTCCATTCCTTAGTTCCCTAAATGCCAATTCCAGTTCTTCTTTGGTGTTCATCACTATTGGGCCACCCCAAGCTACAGGTTCCTCTAATTTATCTGAGCTTATAAATAAGATCTGGATATCTTCCTCAAGAGATTCTATCTCTAAGCTATTACCATGGGTTAGCTTAACTGCCGTTTTTTCACTTATGGTTTCCCCTGCTACCTTAGCATCTCCTACTAATAAAAAGACCATTACTGATTTCTTTTCTTCAGTTTCAATAATAAATTTCTTGTTTGCATTTAGCATTATATGATAATAATCTAATGGTAAATATTTAGCAGTGAAACCTTTATGCTTTTTATACTGTCCACTTATTAGTCTTAAAGTTCCTCCATCTATAGGAATCTCTTCTATCTCTTCTTTCTTTATACTTTGATACTCCGGTGAAGCCATCTTGTCTGTTTGGGGCATATTCAGCCAAAGTTGAACTCCAAGAAGCCTATCAGAGGCCGGTAATTTTTCTTCATGTAGTATTCCAGATCCAGCTGTCATCCATTGAACTTCCCCATCTGTAATCTTGTCTTCATTGCCTAAACTATCTCTATGTACCATGTTTCCCTTGACGATAAGACTTACGGTCTCTATCCCCCTATGTGGATGCATTGGAAATCCTGCTATATAGTCTTCAGGATTTAAGCTATCAAAGGAGTCTAGCATTAAAATGGGATCAAAGGACTCAACTGTACTGTTTCCTAAGACCCTAACTAGACTTACTCCTGCCCCGTCTGTAGTTCTATAACCTCTAACCTTCTCTTTTACCATTCTTGTCATTCTCACTACCCCCATTTTAAATTTAATATTTCTTCCTGCCCTTCTTTACTCCACATACTTATCATAGAAAAGATAATTGCTCG
>JAAYTG010000161.1 GCA_012518075.1 Clostridiales bacterium
AAGACAGCATACTAATTAAAGGGAATGCTTAAACCAAGGGTTGAAAGGAGCTGACCGGTATGAAAATCATTCTCAGTGGCAAAAATCTAAATATTACCGATTCATTGAGAAACCAAGTCAACAAGAAGGTTTCGAAACTGGGACGCTATTTTAGTGAAGACGTGGAAGCTCAGGTAACCATGTCAGTGGAGGGCTACCGCCATATAATTGAGGTGACTATTCCCTTCGATGGAGTAGTTGTTAGGGCCGAGGAGTCCACCGATGATATGTACGCATCCATCGACAAGGTTTTAGACAAACTGGAGAGACAGATACGCAAGCATAGAACCCGTCTGGGTAGAAGGATTAAGAAAAGCGCTTTTAAGAACAATGTGCCCCTCTTTAGTCCGGGGATTCCCTTTGAAGAAGATGAAGAGGATGAGCCAAGGATAGTCAGGACCAAGCGATTTGCTCTTAAGCCCATGGATGCAGAGGAAGCTGCGATGCAGATGGAACTACTTGGTCACAGTTTTTTTGTATTTACCAATGCAAGCTCCGACGAGGTCAATGTCATATATAAGCGAAAAGACGGCAATTATGGGCTAATTGAGCCCGAATTTCTATAGAATTGTACTTAGTTTCTACGGGGGGAGCAACAGCTCCTCCTTTTTTGTGCCCAAAAAACCTACATCCTGAACCTGGCCAATTTGTAGCTCTTTCAATATCTAACTATCAGTGTCCATAATATGCTTGATATATAGGGCAAATGCCTTCTTTTGATTGTTGAATGTTTACACTATTAATGATAGAATGAGATATTGATATCTTATACGGTGCTGATACAAATCCAGGGATTGGAGTGTAATATTATGGGATTAATAAGAAGGATATTTGGTGATAGCAACTCTAGAGAGATAAAACGAATAGAAAAACTAGTAGATGAGATTGAAGCTTTGGAGCCTGCCATGCAGGCCTTGTCTGACCAGGAGCTACAGGCTAAAACTCCTGAATTTAAGGAGCGACTAGCCAAAGGCGAGACTCTGGAGGATATATTGCCAGAAGCCTTTGCAGCAGTGAGAGAGGCTGCACGCAGGGTATTGAGCATGCGACATTTTAGGGTTCAGCTTATCGGTGGTGTGGTCCTTCATCAGGGACGTATCGCTGAAATGAAGACGGGAGAGGGAAAGACCTTGGTCGCCACCCTGCCCGCCTACCTAAATGCCCTTACGGGCAAAGGTGTACACATTGTTACTGTCAATGACTACCTTGCCGAGAGAGATAGCCAATGGATGGGCAAGGTTTACAAATTTATGGGGTTATCGGTGGGATTAATAGTTAATGATATGAAATCTAGCCAGCGTAGGGAAAATTATGGGGCAGATATTACCTATGGTACAAATAATGAGTTTGGTTTTGATTATCTTCGAGATAATATGGTGATATATAAGGAGGAGATGGTACAGAGGGAGTTGAACTTTGCCATAGTTGACGAGGTTGACTCTATCTTAATTGATGAAGCACGTACCCCTCTTATTATTTCCGGAGCAGGTGAAAAATCTACGGACATGTATCATAAGGCGGATCAATTTGTAGTCAGGCTAAAGAATGAGATAGATTATGAAATGGACGAGAAGGCCAGTACTGTCAATCTTACCGAAGAGGGAGTAGCCAAGGCCGAGGCCTATTTTAAGATAGATAACCTAGCAGAAATAGATCCTAGCGACACAGAGGCTGCTCAGATTCCACACCATATTAACCAAGCACTAAAAGCACGGGTTCTTATGAAAAGGGATCAGGATTATGTAGTCAAGGACGATAGGGTTATTATAGTCGATGAATTTACCGGCCGACTTATGACTGGACGTAGATATAGCGATGGACTCCATCAGGCCATAGAAGCTAAGGAAGGGGTTAACGTTAAGCGGGAGAGTAAGACCCTGGCTACCGTTACATTCCAGAACTACTTCAGGATGTATAAAAAACTGTCGGGTATGACAGGTACTGCAAAGACTGAAGAAGATGAATTTAAGGCTATATATGGTCTTGATGTAGTAGTAATACCTACTCATAAGGAAATGATACGGAAGGACTTTAATGATGTTATCTACCTAAATCTTAAGGGCAAGTTTAATGCAGTGGTTGAAGAGATAGTTCAGCGTCATACTATTGGACAGCCGGTCTTGGTGGGAACCGTATCTATTGAGAATTCAGAGATTCTAAGTGCCATGCTAAAGCGAAGAAGAGTTCCCCATGAGGTTTTAAATGCTAAATTCCATGAAAAGGAAGCGGAGATTGTAGCCCAGGCTGGAAGGTATAAGGCTGTCACCATCGCCACCAACATGGCAGGCCGGGGTACAGATATTCTATTAGGTGGAAATCCTGAGTTCATGGCTAAAAAAGAGATGCAAAAGCAAGGTTATTCCGATGAAATACTAAACCAAGTCACCACTACTGAAAAGACTGATGACGAAGATCTAATTGCTGCCCGAAAAGTATACCAAAAGCTATTTGAAAAGTTTGCCCTAGAGGCAGAAAAGGAGCGCCAAAAGGTAATAGAGCTGGGAGGCCTTCATATCATAGGTACTGAGCGGCATGAAAGCAGGCGTATCGATAATCAGCTGAGGGGACGTTCCGGTCGACAAGGAGATCCGGGTTCTTCCAGATTTTATATCTCCCTTGAAGATGATCTTATGAGGCTATTTGGATCGGATAGAGTTCAAGGTATCGTGGAAAGGCTGGGATTAGAGGATGACCAGGCCATAGAGTATGGACTCTTATCCAAGCAGATTGAGCAAGCCCAAAAGCGGGTAGAGGGGAACAACTTTAATATCCGAAAGCACGTTCTTCAATATGATGACGTTATGAATACCCAAAGGGAGGTCATATACTCCCAGCGCCGCATGGTACTCGAAGGTCAAAATCTTCGAGATTCTATCATGAACATGGTAGAGGGAGTAGTAGAAAACGCCATCGAAATGTATATAGGTGAGATCCAGCATCCAGAGGAATGGAATATCAAGGGATTGCTTGACTATTTAGAAAGAATTTTCTTACCAAAAGACTTGGTAGCTCTTTCGGAGGGTGAAATATATGACCTAACCAAAGAGGAGCTAAAAGAGAGAATTCTTGAAGCAGCTCATAAGGCATATGCCCTAAGGGAGCAGGAAAATGGGTTAGAAAACATGAGGGAGGCCGAAAGGGTTATACTTCTGCGGGTAGTGGACCAGAAATGGATGGATCATATCGATGCCATGGATCAACTGCGCCAGGGGATTGGCCTAAGGGCCTATGGCCAGCGGGATCCGGTTGTTGAATACAAGGTAGAGGGCTATGAGATGTTTGAGGAGATGGTCCGAAGTATTCAGGAGCAGACAGTCCACATTCTCTATAACATCAAGGTTGAGGCCAATGTACCAAAGCGGGAAAAGGTAGCCCAGCCCACCAGTACAAGCCACGGTGACAGTGGACCTAAAAGACCGGTGGTAAAAGGCACAAAGGTGGGAAGAAATGATCCCTGTCCTTGTGGAAGCGGTAAAAAATATAAAAGATGCTGCGGAGCATAGTTTTTTGGGATAGATGGATAATTTAACTTCCAACTTCTAGAATTGAAAGGTGTGATAGGATGTTTGAGCTAGAGAATGCTAAAGACACACTCACTCAAATAGCAAAAGTTTTTGATCAGGTAGGTGATTCACTTTGACATCCCAGGCTGTCAAAGTAAGGTCAAAGAATATGAAGCACAGATGAATGATCCTTCATTTTGGGAGGATATTGAGAAATCTCAGAAGATAAACAAAGAGCTAAAATCTTTAAAGAATAGAATTCAAAGGTATGAAGATTTAAAATCCCGTATTGAGGATTCGGAGGTTTTGATTGAGCTGGGGATGGAAGAAGGGGATCCATCCATAGCAGAAGAGGTTAGTGAAGAGATATACAGGCTGGATAAGGATGTAGAAGCCTTAAGGTTGGAAACCCTGCTGAATGGACCATATGACAGCAATAACGCCATTATATCCATACATGCTGGTGCAGGAGGCACCGAGGCCATGGACTGGGCATCCATGCTTCTTCGTATGTATACCAGATGGTGTGAGAGCAAGGGGTACCAGGTAGACACCCTAGACTTACTGCCAGGGGAGGAAGCAGGGGTAAAGAGCGTAACACTACAGGTAAGTGGTGAAAATGCATACGGATATTTAAAAGCCGAAAAGGGTGTTCATAGGTTGGTACGAATCTCTCCTTTTGATTCATCGGGTAGGAGGCACACTTCCTTTGCATCTATGGATGTAATGCCGGAATTGGATAACGATATGGAATTGGATATAAGACAGGAAGACCTTAGAATAGATACCTATAGATCTGGGGGAGCAGGAGGCCAGCACGTCAACAAGACGGAATCAGCCGTTAGAATAACCCATATACCTACGGGTATTGTAGTCCAGTGTCAGAATGAACGCTCCCAGATACAAAATAGGGAGACAGCTATGAAGGTGTTAAAGGCTAGGCTACTAGAGTTAAAAGAGGCTGAAGCACAAAAGGAGATAGATGAGATGAAGGGTGAGATGAAGAGGATTGAATGGGGCAGTCAAATAAGGTCCTATGTATTTCATCCATACAGCATGGTTAAAGATCATCGCACCAATGAGGAGATGGGCAATATTCAAGCCGTAATGGACGGGGATTTGGATTCCTTTATAAACACTTATCTCCAGATGATGGCATAAGCTCTTCTAGTGGATGCTAGCGGATAGACTACTTTTGAAGCTCTATTATAAATTATTATGAAACTTCTACCTTTATAAACTTGCCCGCTTAAGAGTGCTATGGGCAAGTTTTTTGATTATAATGTATAGAGGTAGTTTATGTATTAGATTGAAACTATCAACGAAATTAACTATGTGTATCTAGGAAGAGAAATTAGATTTCAACTTGGTTGATTATAAGCATGAGAAAATATATAATTAATGCATTATTAGGAGGCTATAAGTGAAAAAAACATACAAATATGAAACTCACGTGCATACCAAAGAAGGAAGTGCATGTGCAAGTGGTACAGGGCAGGAAATGGTCAGGGCCCACATTGAGGCAGGCTATTCAGGAATGATTGTGACCGATCATTTCTTTAACGGAAATACAGCTGTTCCGGCTGATCTTCCTTGGGAGAGCAGGGTTGAGCTGTTTTGTCAAGGGTATGAAAATGCGGTAGAGGAGGCTAAAGGCACAGGCTTTCATGTATTCTTTGCTTGGGAGTATTCCTACCGTGGGACCGACTTTTTGACCTATGGACTAGGCAAGGAGTTTCTGTTGGAGCACCGGGATATACTTGATTGGAGTACTGAGGAGTATTTGGATATTGTTCGTGATAGTGGTGGATTTATATGCCACGCCCATCCCTTTAGGGAGGCCTTTTATATTGATGCTCTAAGACTTTATCCCGACCGGGTTAATGCCGTAGAAGTTATCAATGCTAGTCATGCTGATCCAAGATTCAATGAAAAAGCACTAGTCTATGCAGCGAAACATAATCTAATTAAGTTTTCTGGCTCAGACACACACCACATAGATGCCCTATTTGGCGGGGGTTTGGAATTTGATTTTGAAATAAAATCTATGGAGGAATTTATAGCTGCAGTAAATACAAGGAATTATAGACTTTTAGAAGGAAATTAAAGATTCTTATTTTTTTGATAGGTTTATACTGGATATATGCATAAATTAATTGGATGTGTTACCCTATATTTCTATTATGGCTATGAAATTGTAGTAGAGTAGCTTTGTAACTATTTGTTGGCAAGATATGTTATTTATGATACAATTATTTTAGTTTATGGCAAGTTTTGACGAGAAAGGTGGTATTTTCGATGGTGGATACACAGTATGTCATCTTTAGATTGGGGGAAGAGCTATATGGGGCGGCAATACATGATATACAAGAGATTATGCTTCCCCAGACTCCGACGATGGTTCCTAACAATCCGGGTTTTATAGAAGGGATCATAGATTACAGGGATAAGGTAATACCCGTATTGGATCTCAAAAAACGCTTTCGCTTAGGTACAGCTGAATATGAGGGACAATCCCGATTTGTCATAGCTGAGGTCAATGGAAACAATGTGGCTTTTGCGGTGGATGAAGTGACTGAAATACTCAGAACCCAAAAAGAAGATATCGAAGAGGTCCCTGAATTAACTCGTATAAGCAAAGAATATATCTATGGTGCAACCCATTTGGACGGCAAACTAATAGTTTTATTGGAACTGTCCAAGGTACTGACGGTAGAGGAACAGGATCTGTTGGAGTCTATAAATTCTGATTGATTGGCTAAGGACACCTTATTATTTCTTCAAGCATATCATATATCATAACTCATAAAGGTGGGATATATGATGGGATATTTGTATCGAAGCAGATTGGACATGATCAATCGGGTGCGGATGTCATGGATATGGCTGTTACCATGGCAAGAGGAATTCTTAGACAATTTTATTAGAGGGTATTATACTAATTAGAAATATGATATAATCCGTATAATGATATTAACGCTGCGTGCAAGAGTATATAGTTATAATAATTGTACGCAGCGTATTATTTATATAAAGGAATGGGGAACTTATACATGGTACATGCATTTGAAGTTAACAACTATTATATTGCTTTGGATGTAAACAGTGGAAGCATCCATAGCCTGGATGAAATTACTTATAACATTTTAAAAGCTTTTCCCGATGATACTACCAGGGAAGCTGTTTTAAAGCAGTTCCGAGGTAAATATGATGAAAAGACTATAAATGAAGTCTGGGATGATATCCTAGAATTAAAGGAAGCTGGCCTACTATATTCAAAAGACTTAGATGAAGAAAGGCTCCTATCCCAGCTACATAGGGATAGTGGTATTAAAGCACTATGCCTACACGCAGCCCATGACTGCAATCTAGGCTGTGAGTATTGTTTTGCCTCTAAGGGAGACTATGCCACCAATAGGAGTCTTATGTCCTATGAGGTGGCATGCAAGTCCTTGGAATTTCTTGCAGCCAACTCAGGCACAAGGAGAAATATTGAGGTAGATTTTTTTGGCGGCGAACCTCTGCTTAATTTTGATGTTATCAAAAAAACAGTAGCCTATGGTAAAGAACTAGAAAAACGCACAAATAAGAAGTTTTATTTTACCATAACCACCAATGGAACCATACTAAATGATGAGATAATGGACTTTATCAACGAAAATATGGACAATATAGTCATTAGCCTAGATGGCCGAAAAGAAGTAAATGATGCAATGAGGCCGGATCGGGGTGATCACGGCACCTATGACAAGATTGTATCTAACGCTAGAAAAATAGTGGATAGCAGAGATGGTAAGCAGTACTATATGAGAGGGACCTTTACCGCCAACAATCTGGACTTTGGTGGGGACGTATTTCATATTGCCAACCTTGGCTTTAAAGAGGTGTCCGTAGAGCCGGTAGTGGGTAGCGGTGAGCCTTTCCACCTGACCATGGAGCATCTTCCGGCTATCTTGGAGGAATATGAGAAGCTAGCCATGGAGTATTTAGAGTATACCGAGCAGGGCAAGGAACTAAATTACTACCATTTTAATATAAACCTCTATGACGGGCCCTGTATTCATAGAAGAATAGTGGCCTGCGGGGCAGGTTTTGAATACTTAGCAGTTTCACCTGAAGGGGATATATATCCATGTCACCAGTTTGTAGGCCAGCCCGAATTTATAATGGGCAATGTCTACAAGGGCATTGACAAGCCAGAGCTAGGCGTTGACTTTAAAGACTGTAATATCTTTACCAAGGAGGAGTGTAGCAACTGCTGGGCCAAATACTTCTGCTCAGGTGGCTGCCATGCTAACGCATTCTTCTCCTATGAAGATATCCACAAACCAAATGAAATAGCCTGTATTATGCAGAAGAAGAGAATCGAATGTGCCATGATGGTGGAAGTAGCAAGGGCAGGATTATAATTGATAAAGGATTAAGAAAGGCAAAACAAGAGGAGCGAGAAATCGCTTCCTTTCTTTTATGGGTGATATTAATAACTAGTTTTCTTATGAGAATTTAGTATAATAAGGATTAATAAGTAAGACAAGACTTGATGGTGATTCCTATACTTTTGGGAAACTAGATACAAGAAGGAGGAAATCTAAGATTTATGCTTAAGATTAATTATTTGGCATCTGGTGGTATAATAACTAATTATAAATGTTCATCCAAATGTAAGCATTGTGTTTATGCTAGCTCCCCGAGCTGGCCTAATGACTACATGACTTCATCTATTGCTGATGAAGTATTTTCTATCCTAAAAGAACTTGCTTGTGATAATGTTCATATTGGCGGTGGTGAACCCCTTCTACAGCCAGAAAGGATATACCCTGTCTTAGAATCTGCTAGAAGGCATAATATTGGTATTGATTACCTTGAAACCAATGCATCCTGGTACAAAGATGAGTCATCAGCTAAGTCTGTACTTAGAGAGCTTATGAAGCGTGGTGTAAATAGTCTTCTAATTTCCATAGATCCCTATCATAACGAGTACATACCCTTTTATAAAGTAAAGGGCCTAATAGAAGCATGCTCAAAAGTAAATATGGGTGTTTTTCCTTGGCTAATGGATTTTTGGAATGATTTAGATACTTTTGATGATAGTAAACCCCATTCTTTAGAAGAGTATGCTGATCTTTTTGGTGAAGATTATCTACGAAAACTACCTAAAAGATATGGGCTTAATATCCGGGGTAGGGCTTTAAAGACCTATAAGTCTATTCTTGAGATGGAGCCTTTTGATAGAATAATAAAAAACTCCAGCCCGTGTAGCTTATTATCAGGTATTCATCATTTTCACGTTGATTTATATGGGAATTTCATTCCACAGTCCTGCGCAGGTCTCTCAATAAAGCTGAGTGAATTATGGCAGGGAGCGGACCCAAAAAAATATCCTATATTTTATAGATTAGACTCAGTGGGAATAAGGGGACTGGTAGAACTAGCAGTAGAGGAATATGGATATAGTCCTAAGGCTGAGTATGCTGGAGAGTGTGACCTCTGTCATGATATTCGGAGTTATTTGGTCTTGGACCAGGAGGTAGATCTTCCGGACTTACAGCCCACGGATCATTATAGATTTCTTTAATAAAAAGAGATTCACTTTTAATATGAAATATCATTCTTTATACCCCCTTTTATAGTAGTAGCCTCTCGAAAAAGAATTGGTAATAGTTAAGGCTAACTTAAAATTGGAATATATTGGGATGCTACAGGGGTTTTGGGGAAGAAATAGAGCTGAACCTTGAAAAACGCATATTGTAGTGATTGGATAACCTAAAAAAGGGTGCGGGAAATAAACCTTTATAAAAAATGATTTATTGAAGGCTAGCTAACGGGGATAATATTATC
>JAAYTG010000162.1 GCA_012518075.1 Clostridiales bacterium
CACCCTCAAGGGCAGCCAATTCCGAGAGCCCTTATGTGAGTTCTCAGGAGCATGTGCTGGTTGTGGAGAAACACCTTATGCAAAGCTCTTAACTCAGCTCTTTGGAGATCGGATGATTATCGCAAATGCTACAGGTTGTACCTCAATTTGGGGTGGCTCCTATCCATCCAGTCCTTATACAACCAACAAAGAGGGCTTAGGGCCTGCATGGGCTAACTCCCTATTTGAGGACAATGCTGAGTATGGTTACGGTATGTACCTAGGGGTAGAGCAAAACCGAGATAAACTGGCTAAACTAGCGACCGAGGCTATCAATGACAACATTGACGCAGACCTCACCCAAGCTTTAAATAACTGGCTAGAAAACAAAGATAAAGGTGAAGAATCACAAGCTGCTACAAAAGAGCTCCTTCCATTACTTGAGAAACATAGTAGTAACGATACTGTTAAAGCTATCCTAGATCTCAAGCAGTATCTAGTCAAAAAATCCCAATGGATTTTCGGTGGAGACGGCTGGGCCTATGATATCGGCTTCGGTGGATTAGACCATGTGCTAGCATCAGGTGACGACGTCAACATATTTGTATTCGACACCGAGGTTTATTCCAATACCGGTGGTCAGGCTTCCAAGTCAACTCCTACAGCTGCCGTTGCAAAGTTTGCAGCAGCCGGTAAGAGGATCCGTAAAAAGGATCTAGGCCGTATTGCCATGACCTATGGCTATGTATATGTGGCTCAAATTGCATTGGGTGCTAACATGAACCATGCTGTTAGGGTTATAAAGGAAGCTGAGGCTTATCCTGGACCATCCCTAATCATTGCCTACTCACCATGTATTGCTCATGGTATGAAGGGCGGAATGACCAGCAGCTCCATTAGAACAAAACAGGCTGTAGAGTGTGGCTACTGGCATCTGTATAGCTACAACCCATTACTGAAAGAAGAAGGTAAGAACCCCTTCAGCCTAGACTCCAAAGAGCCTACAGAATCCTTCCAGGATTTCTTGAATACTGAGGTACGTTACACCACCTTGGCCAAGACCTTCCCGGAAGTTGCTGAAGAGTTCTTCCAAAAGGCTGAACAAGATGCCAAGGAGAGATATAATATCTACAAGGCTATGTCCGAAAGCCCATTAGTGTAAATAGTAGTATAAGGCTTTAAACAGCCTATATAAAGATAAAAACCCCTTATCCAGTAGGTTCTTTACTAGATAAGGGGTTTTTTATGCATAGCTTTCTGCTTTACCCAGGTCTTTTTCAGTATATAACTTTATTTCTTTTGAATCAATCTCCTTTATATTTTCAAAGGCAGTGGATATCATAAGCTTTATTCGATTTAATTGATTTACCTCACTAGTACCCGGGTCGTAATCAATAGCTACTATATTAGTCCCAGGGAAAACCCGTTTCAACTCCTTGATCATGCCCTTACCGGTTACATGATTGGGCAAACAGGCAAAGGGCTGCATACATATGATATTTTTGACTCCGCTCTCAATGAGTTCAACCATTTCACCGGTCAAAAGCCAACCTTCCCCTGTATGGTGGCATAATGACAGCACCTTTGAGGCTCCTCGCGCAACTTCCTCTATGGGTCTGGGGACAATAAATTTCTTGCTCTTTTCGATTGCCTTTCTATAAACACTCCTATAGAGTTCCATTCCTCTAATAGCTGCTCTCCCCAAAATCTGGCCCTTCTTGCTGCCCGACATATATCTATATTTATACTCTGAATTATGAGCACAGTATAGAAGGAAATCAATGAGTCCAGGCATTACTGCTTCTGCCCCTTCCGCTTCAACAATGTCTACCACATTGTTATTGGCAGTGGGATGGAATTTTACAAGAATTTCTCCTACAAGTCCTACCCTGGGCTTTGTCTCATCAGTTATCTCTAGTTGATCAAAGTCTTTTACGATCTCATTCACATTTTGCTTAAAGGTTGCCCAATCTGCTCTAATTAAGGACTTTACACATACACCCACCCATTTTCTGTATAGGGCATTAGCAGAACCGGGTATCTTCTCATAAGGCCTCACCCTGTAAAGGACATTCATAAGAAGGTCTCCATAGGTCAGAGCCATCATTGCCCTATTAAGGATCTTTGCATTCATTTTAAATCCTGAGTTCTGTTCCAGGCCTGCAGCATTGAGGGATATAACAGGTACCTGTTCAAGACCTGCATCTCTTAAGGCCTTTCGTATAAAGCCTATATAGTTTGTAGCTCTACATCCCCCACCGGTTTGAGTAATGATAATCGAGGTGTTGTTAACATCATACTGTCCTGATTGCAAGGCTTCTATTAACTGTCCTGTGACCAAGATAGCGGGATAGCAGGCATCATTGTTGACATACTTTAGCCCAACCTCTACAGCTTCTTTATCCTGTGAAGGAAGCACTACCACATTAAATCCGGAATGATTCAAAGCCTCTTCTAAGAGTTCAAAATGAATAGGCGACATCTCTGGTGCTAGTATGGTATGTTCTTCCTTCATTTCTTTAGTGAACTCAATCCTCTTATATTTGTTATCTATTTTCTTAGGCTCTATTCCATTCTTTTCCCTCTCTATCATGGTAGCTTTCAAAGAACGAAGTCTAATCCTTGCGGCCCCCAGATTATTCCCTTCGTCTATTTTAATAGTAGTATAGACCTTAGAGTATCCCTTTAATATTTCCTCTACCTGGTCCGTTGTAACTGCATCTAAGCCACAGCCAAAGGAGTTGAGTTGAACCAATTCCAGATCCTTTTCTTGACCCACAAAGCTAGCTGCTGCATAAAGTCTTGAATGGTAGGCCCATTGATCCACCACCCTAAGGGGTCTGTCCACCTCTTGTAAATGGGATACAGAATCCTCTGTCAAAACTGCCATACCCAAAGAATTAATCATCTCCGGTATTCCATGGTTAATCTCCGGGTCTATATGATAGGGTCTTCCAGCTAGTACAATCCCTTTTATATCATTTTGCCTCATAAGCTCCAGGGTCTTCTCACCTGCACTTTGTATGTCCCTATTAAAGGCTTCTTGTTCCCTGTAGGCCTTTTCTACGCTTTTCTTAATCTCCTTTTTATCTATACCCAAGACCCTTAACTCTTCCCATAACCTCTTTACCATCCGGGTCCTATGGTCATAGGGCAAAAATGGTTTCATAAATAGAATGTTCTTTTCCCTAAGGTCATCTATATTATTCTTAATGACCTCCGGGTAAGATTGAACAATAGGACAATTAAAATGGTTATCTGCCTTAGGAGCTTCCTTTTGCTCATGAGAAATACAGGGGTAGAAAATAAATTTAAGGCCCTTTTCCATCAAATTCATAATATGGCCGTGGGCAATCTTAGCTGGATAGCAGACAGACTCTGAAGGTATAGTTTCAATACCCTTCTCATAAATCTCCACTGATGACCTGTCAGACAACTCTACCCGAAAGCCTAGCTCAGTAAAGAGTGTATGCCAGAAAGGATAGTTCTCATAGATATTTAGTACCCTTGGGATACCAACCCTTCCTCGTTTTGCTTCTTCAATAGGCAAGGACTGATACTGAAAAAGCCTATCATACTTGTATTTAAATAGGTTGGGCAAGGATTTGTCTGATTTTTGATTTCCCGATCCTTTTTCGCACCTATTTCCAGTAATAAATCTCTTGCCCTTACCAAAGTTATTGATGGTCAACAAGCAATTGTTAGAGCACAGGCCGCATCTAGCCACCCTTGTCTTCATGGAAAAGTTCTCTAGCTCCTCTAGACTAAGAAGACTTGTCTGCTGCCCTTGCTCATATCTTTCTCTAGCAATTAAAGCTGCTCCAAAGGCCCCCATCAATCCGGAGATATTAGGTCTTATTACCTCTCTCCCGGTCAATTTCTCAAAGCAACGAAGGGCTGCATCATTGTAAAATGTACCGCCCTGTACAACAATTTTTTCTCCAAGCTCCTTGGGATTCTTAACCTTGATAACCTTGTATAGGGCATTCCTAATAACAGAATAGGATAAGCCCGCGGAGATATCCCCCACACTTGCACCTTCTTTTTGAGATTGTTTCACCCTTGAATTCATAAAAACCGTACACCTAGAACCAAGGTCAACGGGCCCCTCTGCAAATAGAGCTTTAGAGGCAAATTCCTCTATACCAAGATCTAAAGATTCGGCAAAGGTATCTAAAAATGAACCACATCCAGCAGAGCATGCTTCATTAAGCTGTATGCTATCGATGACTCCATCCTTAATCTTTAAGCACTTCATATCCTGGCCGCCAATGTCCAATATAAAATCTACACCAGGGCAGAAGAAGTCTGCAGCCTTATAATGGGCAATTGTTTCAATCTCTCCAACGTCCACATTTAAGGCAGCTTTTATTAGTCCTTCTCCATAACCGGTAACTGTAGAGTTTACAATTTTTGCCCCAAGTGGCAAAAGACTATATAGTTCTTTTAGTATTGTAATTGTCGACTTAAGAGGGCTTCCTTGGTTGCTCCCATAATAGGTATAAAGAAGAGATCCTTCCTCATCTATCAAGGCTGCCTTACTAGTAGTAGAGCCCGCATCTATTCCTAGGAAACAATCTCCCTCAAAAGTAGCCAAGTCCTTTTTATTTATAGTATTTTCTTCATGTCTGTTTTTGAATTCTTGGTATTCCTTTTCATCAGCAAAGAGAGGGGCCATTCTAGCGGATTCGGCAATAGCTGAGGCATCAAAATTCTGAAATCTACTTACTAAATGCTCAAAGGTAATCGTCTCCTCTTCTATGGAAGATAAGGCAGCCCCAAGGGCTACAAAAAGCTGAGAATTCTCAGGAAAGATTACCTGTTCATCTGTCAGACTTAATACCTCTATAAACCTTTTTCGTAACTCAGACAGGAAGTATAAGGGACCACCCAAAAAAGCAACATTTCCCCTTATAGGTCGGCCACAAGCCAGCCCACTTATGGTCTGAATAACAACGGCTTGGAATACCGATACGGCAATGTCCTCCTTTGCTACACCTTCATTAATAAGAGGCTGTACATCGGTTTTTGCAAATACTCCGCATCTAGCCGCAATGGGATAAATGGTATTATAGCCTTTGGCTAATTCATTCAACTGAGTAAGATCAACTTTTAATAAAGAGGCCATTTGATCAATAAATGAACCGGTACCACCTGCACAGGTGCCGTTCATTCTTTGTTCGACCCCATCCTTGAAATAAGTAATCTTTGCATCCTCTCCACCCAGTTCAATAGCTACATCCGTCTGAGGGTAATAGGTCTTAATGGCCTTAGATGACGCTACCACCTCCTGGGTAAATGGAATGTCTAGACCTTGGGCAATTCCCATACCACCAGAACCGGTAATAGAAACAGTCAGATATGTGCCTTGTAAAAGGCTAGCTGCATCCAGAATTATATCCTTAAGTTTTTCCCTTATATCTGCATAATGTCTTTCATATCTGCTATGAATTATATTTCTATCCTCGTCTAAAACAATAATTTTTATTGTAGTAGAACCTATATCTATACCAACATGAAAATTTTTCTGCATGTATTTTACAGCAAGAGCTGTATTGATCCCCCCTACATTAAATTTATGATTGACCCTAAATAGATAAATTAAAATCCTATATATTATCTATTTTGTACTATCCCTTAATATTAAAGGATCTCGACACTATCCATTATATCTGTATCCCAATAATAGTGCTTTTTATGGATGAAGTTTTTATAGTAGATCTAAAGATGTTCAGGATATCTATGCGGAAATTGAAGAAATTCACATATATAATATACATTATAATCATTTGACCTTTAAAATGCAATAAATACGCCTTTATATGGGATTAGGTGGAATAATGTAGAATAAAGAAAGCCCTCAATGGATAAATATCCAAATAAGGGGCTCTCCTTCTTCCGTTACTTTTCAAGTTTAGCTCTATCTCTGGCTATTAGGATCTTTATAGCTTCTATAGCCGTAGTTATGGCTCTAGTATTATCATCATGATATGGATCCTTCATATTGGCTTTTGCCCGTTCCTGATTCCATATAACATTTAAAACGCAGCCTGCACGAGCCCTAAGATAGGAGGATACACAAAATAGAGCAGCACTCTCCATCTCTGAAGCAAGGGCACCTGCTTTGATCCATCCATCCCACCTGTTGACAAGTTCATAGCCAATGGGCATCCTATCCGGATCATGCTGGCCATAAAAGGAGTCCTTAGATTGTACAACTCCAGTGTGATATCTATAGCCCAAATTCTCTGCTGCCTGAACTAATGCCTGTACAATTTCAAAATCTGCTAGAGCAGGAAATTCTATGGGCATATATTCCCTGGTAGTTCCCTCGCTCCGAATAGATCCGGTGGCTATTACCATGTCCCCGCTAGCTACATCCAGCTGCATCCCCCCACAGGTACCTACCCTTAGGAAAGTTCTTACTCCTATTTTGTATAGCTCCTCAATGGCTATGGCGGCAGATGGACCTCCAATACCAGTAGATGTTACTATGACTGCCTGGCCACTGAGTTGGCCTATCCAGCTGGTATATTCCCTTTTAGATGTAAGGAATCTAGGCTTATCAAGATAACTTGCTATAGCTTCTACCCGCCCCGGATCACCAGGAACTATAGCATATTTTGCACCATGACTACTATTAAGGTTAATATGAAATTGTTTTTCCAAGCTATTTATACCTCCTCTTGCAGGACAGGGGACAAGTCTTATTCCTGCCTCCCTATATATCCTAGAATATATCCTTGACATTAGAGCGGTTGCTACATACAATATAGTTATACATTATCGATATAATATTCACAAAGTTTTGCTAGTTTATTCTTAATAGATATTATATAGCAAGGTAGCAAAGTAGTATAGTAGTTTCTTTAGTAGTAAGGCGTATAAATTGTAGAATGGTAGAATGGAGGTTTCTTTTATGCCTATCACAGAAATGCTTGCCCTTAATGCACAAATCTATCCTCATGAAACAAGTTTAATCGAGCGAGAGCCGGCTCTTAATATTCGCCGGGAAATAAGCTGGTTGGAATTTGACAATCTATCCAACAAGCTAGCTAATACCCTAATATCTCATGGTGTTAAAACAGGTGATAAGGTAGCTATTCTTATGATGAATTGTTTGGAATGGCTCCCGGTTTATTTTGGTGTCCTAAAAACAGGTGCACTGGCTGTACCCCTTAACTTCCGATTTACAAGTAGAGAGATAAAAAAGTGTTTAGAAACAGCCGGGGTAAAAATACTTATATATGGCCCGGAATTTATAGAGCAGGTTGGAAGCATTATGGATAAGCTTACTTGCCTTGAGAATTATATATTTGTAGGTGAAGAGCAGGTGCCGGGAGCAGAAAACTTTATGGACATGATAAAGGATGCTCCTGTCCATTGTCCTGGCATAGTCATCACCGAAGATCAAGAAGCAGCTCTTTATTTTACATCAGGAACGACCGGAGTGCCCAAGCCCATAGTACTTACCCATTCTAACCTGACTTCTGCCTGTATAACTGAAAATCACAATCATCTCCAAACCCATGAGGATAATTTCCTATGCATACCACCCCTCTATCATACTGGGGCAAAAATGCATTGGTTTGGTAGTCTAATGGTGGGCTCCAAGGCGGTAATTTTAAAAGGGGTTAAGCCTGAATATATACTAGAAGCTGTCTCAGAAGAGCAGGCCACCATAGTTTGGCTTTTGGTACCCTGGGCCCAAGATATTTTGGAAGCTATAGAATCGGGAAGAGTCGATTTGAAGAATTATAAACTAGATCAATGGAGACTGATGCATATTGGTGCCCAGCCAGTGCCTCCCAGTCTTGTTAAAAGATGGTTGGAGTATTTTCCCAATCAATCCTATGATACCAATTATGGTCTGAGCGAGTCGACAGGGCCTGGATGTATCCACCTAGGCATGGATAACACAGACAAGGTAGGGGCCATTGGAAAACCAGGCTTTAACTGGCAGGCAAAGATTGTAGACAAGGGAGGCAACCTTCTTCCAGTGGGTGAGGCTGGAGAGCTAGCCATTAAAGGTCCGGGGGTAATGAAAGGATACTATAAAAATGAAGCTGAAACCAATAAGGTTCTTAAAGATGGTTGGCTATATACCGGAGATATGGCTCGTCAAGATCAAGAGGGCTTTATATACTTAGTGGACAGGAAAAAGGATGTCATCATCTCCGGTGGGGAGAATATCTTCCCCGTGGAGATTGAAGATTTTCTACAAGAACATCAAGATATAAAAGACGTGGCGGTTATCGGGATGCCTAATGAGCGTCTGGGTGAGGTTCCTATAGCTATTGTAGAGCTTAAATCAGGAAGAGAGCTAATAGAATCAGATCTGTTGGATTATTGTAATAAATTGCCTAGGTACAAGAGGCCACATAAAATTATATTTGACAAGGTCCCTCGTAACCCTACCGGCAAAATTGAAAAGCCGGCTTTGAGAGAAAAGTGGTGCGGCAAACCTATAAGTGTATTTGTATAAGTTAAATTAATTATTAAATAAGGACTGTCTACTTACTGACAGTCCTTTACTAATATTTCATACTTAATTTAAGGCATTATGCTAGTTCACTAGTTATCCTTACATAAATATAATGAGCCTTAGTTTTATCTAAATCAGTGATGAAATGAACGATCAATACTCATTACAGTATAGGGTAAACTAATACAATCAGTTTATTTTCATCTTCACCTTAGCAGCAGCCTATTAACTTATTCCTCTCATCTTGCTAGCAGTAACGATTCTGTCCACTGCTACCATATATGCACCCATTCGGAGAGTAGTAGCAGTCTTCTCAGCTGCACTCCAGACCTCATCAAAGGCTTTGGTCATTATGTTCTCTAATCGCTCATTGATCTCTTCTTCTTCCCATCTAAAGGATTGAAGATTTTGCACCCATTCAAAGTAAGATACGGTAACTCCTCCAGAGTTGGCTAATATATCCGGTACCACTACTATACCGTTATCCTCAAGGATTTTATCGCCGCCTACGGTTGTAGGACCATTGGCTCCTTCAACAATTATCTTAGCCTTTATGCGAGGAGCTATCTCCTCTGTGATCTGATTCTCTAGAGCTGCTGGAATTAATATATCCACATCTTGAAGCAATAGTTCTTCGTTGGAAATCCTAGTAAGCCCCGGTGCGTCATAATCCTTGAGCAGTCTTCCCCTCTGTGCAGTGAGAAAATCCATTATTTCTTCTACATTAAGACCCTCTTCCAAATAAATACCACCAGAAACATCACTCAAGGCAACTACCTTGCAGCCTTCCCTATAAAGAAGCTTAGCTGCGGTTCCACCTACATTGCCTGCTCCCTGAACTGCAACCTTGGCTCCCTTTAAGGGCAAGTGAAGCTTTTTACAAATCTCCCTAGTCATCAGCATAACGCCCCGGCCGGTAGCTTCTCCCCTTCCTAAAGAACCGCCAATTGGAATTGGCTTTCCTGTTACCACTCCAGGGGACAGATGTCCTCTTAGTGTGCTATATGTATCCATAAACCATCCCATTACCTGGGCATTGGTGTTTACATCAGGAGCTGGTATATCAATTTCAGGTCCAACGATTGGATAGAGCAAGCTAGCATACTTTCTGGTTAGCCTTTCTAACTCTTTAATAGATAGTTTAGTAGCATCTACAGTTACGCCACCTTTCCCGCCCCCATAGGGGATATCCACCACTGCACATTTAAAGCTCATCCATGCAGCCAAAGCTTTCACTTCATCCATATCCACATTTTGGTGGTAACGAATACCTCCCTTATAAGGACCTCTAACGCTTGAATGCTGAACCCTATAGCCTTCGAACACCTTAATAGAACCGTCATCCATTTCTACAGGGATAGAAACCTTCATTTCTCTCTCCGGATACTTTAATTGGACATAGTCATTTTCCTCTAATCCTAACATCTTGGCAGCTCGGTCTAAAACCTCTAATACTTCCTCATAGGGATTATATTTACTGCTCATATCTTTCCCTCCATATCTCTGCAAATTCCACAACTAGCATTTATCTGACTAATATTCTACTGAGAATGAATTATATAAGCCTAGATAAAACTCATGAAACTTTACATTATAGATAAACTATTTATACCCCATAATTATATAGTTATTAGGGCTATATGTCAATGTTTGTGCAACTCTAATATGTAAAACTTGCAAATTTACAAATTCATGATCTTATACTATTTAAACAGTGGATATAAAATACCTCTGAGGCATATTACCCCAGAGGTAGTCTTAGCTATTCATTCCAATCTTCGTCATACCAATTAGAGCCTTGTTCATGGTTATCGTCATTTTCTCGATCCTTATTCTTGTTGTGTCCATGGTTACCATTATTTCCATTATTGCCATTGTTCCAATGATCCTCATTTTTATCATTGTTATTTCCATTATTGTCTTGACCCTTGTTCTGGCCTTTGCCTGGGATTAAGCCTTCAAAGAAATCCTTTAGATTATCCAAGGCATCATCTATCCGCTCATCTATTTCCGGTTCAGGGGGTTCTGTATGGATATGGCAAAAATAGTTTTGGTGTTCAGGGTTATCGATACTTAAACTGTTTACCTCTGCCATACTATTGAATCCAAAATAGGCTTTTGGTATCCATTTATTAATTTCACTCTGTGATAATTGCCAGTAGGGGGAACTGCTTTCCAAGAAATATACGGATTTAGTAGCAATAGCCTCATCCGGGCAATAAGGGGCGGGGAATTTGCCTGTCTCCTCACATACCTGTATTACACCATGTTGAGTACACGTTTCCGTGGGAACTGAGCTGGGATTAAACCAATCTACGATAACATCCTCAGAGGGACAATTTGAACCTGCCAGTTTTCCAGATATTTTACATATTCTTTTTTGTACTAATCCTAGCTCTTCAGGACCCTTATCCAAAATATCCCTATCCTCTAGACCTGCCTCCTCATGGATTCTGGCCATAAAGGCCTGCCATAAAGGGGCAGCATATCGAGCTCCTTGAACGCCATCACCCAAGGGTTTACCTTCGTCATGACCAATCCAAACAACTCCTGTATAATAGGGGGTAAAGCCTGCAAAGGCTACGCCCTTGTATTCCGTATTGGTACCGGTTTTTCCTGCTACAGTCATTCCAGGAATAAGGGCATTTTTACCGGTCCCATTTTTGGCCGCATCCTTTAGCATATCCACTAACAGCCAGGAGGTGGATTCACTAAATATTTTACGCTGAAGCCTATTTTGGGTTCTATCGATTATTGTATTACCATCCTTGTCGATTACCTTTAGTACCGATATAGGGTCGTTAAAGGTCCCTCCATTGGAAATAGCACTATAGGCTCCTGCAAGTTCAACAGGCGTAATAGAAGATGTTCCAAGGGCTAGTCCCGATCCGTTGACTTGGATATGGGAAGGATCTATTCCCAATCCTTCTAGATAGGTTTTGGATGTCTCAAAACCCACATCATAGGTAAGGGTTTGGGCAGCCACTACATTGAGAGACCGTCTAAGACCCTCCCTCATGCTGGTGGGACCAGTATATCCACCGCCTCCATAGTTCCTGGGGAAATCCTGATCAGCAGCCCAGCCTTCAATCTTTACTGGGATATTGTGGTATATGGTTGCAGGGGATTCCCCTTCCTCCAGGGCAGGCCCATAGACCGAAACAGGCTTTATGGTAGAGCCCATCATAACAGGGGTCATTGCCCTATTTAACTCTCTTTTATTTGTGGGTGGAGTACGGCCTCCCACTATGGCCTTCAAATAGCCTTCTTTATCCATAACCACTGCTGCTGCTTGGGGCTGAGGTAGGGAATTGTCATCCTCTGATAATTGGGGATAGTCCTCCCAATTATAAAGGGTATCCTCTACTGTCTTTTGTATATCCTTATCCAAAGTAGTGTAAATCTTCAATCCATTGGAATATATAAATTCATCGGCCCTTTGGCGCCCCTCCTTATCATCTTGCCATCCCTTTAATTTGATTACAGCATCCCTGACCTCATAGATAGCATATTCAATAAAGGGGGCCATATCATAGAGTTGCAGCCTAGTAGCTTCCTTGACAACATGCAGCTCCTCGGCTTTTGCCTCCTCGTATTCCTGCTCACTTATAAAGTCATTATCCAGCATGGCCCTTAATACCAATTGAGCACGATCCTCGGTAATATGTCTTCTATCCTCACTACCGTGATAATTCCTACGTGGATTATAGGATGAAGGATTTCTTACCAGGCCTGCCAATACGGCCATCTCCTTAAGGGTTAGGTCATTTAAATCTTCCTTGCCAAAGTAATCCTTGGCGGCAGCCTTAACGCCATAATTACCCTCTTCAAAGTTTATGGTGTTTAGATAGGCCTCCAAAATCTGGTCCTTAGTAAATTCCTTCTCCATTTTGTAGGATAAATATGCCTCTTGAATCTTTCGAGTATAGCTTCTTTCCGGAGTCAGATAAAGGGTTTTTACCAACTGCTGGGTAATGGTACTAGCCCCCTGTATATATCCTCCTCTAATATTATTGATAAATGCTCCACCTATTCTAATTAAATCTATCCCCTTATGCTCCTCAAATCTTTTATCTTCGATAGCTATGAAAGCTTTTTGTAGTTTATCGGGGATTTCATCCAAGGTAGCCCAAATCCGATTTTCAAATCCGAAATACTCAGTAACAGGATTACCATCTTGATCATAGAAGAATGTGGTCTGGCTCTGTTCTTGGATTTTTGCTATGTCCAAGGGCGGAGCGCCGCCTATAATGGATCTAACGGCTCCCGCTGCAAAGAAACCGATAACTAGCACTATGGCCAGCCCCACCAGTGCCACTGACTTAAATATATTTCTATTTTTATTTTTATTAGCTGCTGTGTTTTTAGCCGCTGATTTTTTTCGTTTTCTCTCTATTCTTGTAGTTTCAGTCATATCTGCATCACCTCATACCCCCAATTCTAACACGAAAATGTGTCCAATTTATAAATAATCTATTAATATTTATCGGTAATATAAGGGAAATTAACAATTAGCTCTAACATCGTGCAAAAGGGAAACAGCAAAGCCGTTTCCCTTTTATACATAACTATTTAAATAAAGCTAGGATTTTCTAATTTGTCCAATAAATATCTCATCCTTTCCAAATATCATGATTAGTAACAATATAATAAGGCTAGGTATTGATATTATGGCTGCCAACTTCATAATATCATGAGTTAGTAATCCATAAATATCCGGCTGTGCCCCTCTGATTATATTGCTGAAATACATTACCGGGGAAAACTTATTGCTATCGGCTATGTAAACCAATTGCCCGGGATAGGATGAGTTCCACATAAAAGCAAACTGCAGGGCTGCTAGCCCCAGAACAGGTTTTATGGTCTTGGGCAAATATCTTTTAAAGAATGAACCTATATCTCCCTCTATCCCCTTTACAGTCCTTTCCTCTATAGATGTATATGTGGCATTATAGATGCTCTTGAGAACAAATACATTGGCCAGGGTAAAGAAGCCTGTAATGAGGTAAGGCAGTATTGTATTGACCATACCTAGTTTTCTAAAGAAGAGGTATTCATGGATTTCACCCATTCCCATATTTAGCACTAGAATTAAAAATACTGTATATATACGACTTCCGGATATCCCCTTAACTGTAAGGGGATAAGCTAGAAGTATTGTAAGAATTGCGTTAATGACTACTGCAAAGGCTATGGCAAATATATATGTAGTGAAGTTACTGTAAAAAGCTGCTTCTATCATAAAATCACTGGCAACTTCACTGCTATCTTTAAATGCTTCCACTACTGACAGGGCTAAAGGTGCTGTTGTTATTAATAGATAGATCTCCACTATAAAGAGTCCTGCCACTACTGCTACCAAAGAACCCCGTCTTTTGGGGGATTCTCCCTTTTTATTCTTCTTAGGGAAAATATCCTTTGCAAAGCATTTCTTTATAAGCATAAATATCAATATGGAAATCACCAGTTGAATTATATACTTAATAAGCCATGCAGCGCTTGCTATGCTGAACCCACTGTCAAGTAGCCCTGTTTTAAAGGCATAGGTATCCAGGGTCTCGGCAGTCTCAAGTACTATAGGGTTTTGAAAGTAGGTAAGCAGTTCATAGTCGGAAGTCAATGATGCAGATAGCTGAATAAGGGCAAAGAGTCCTATGGCTTTTAAAGTAGGTATTAATTGAATATGAAGAAAGTTGCCGCCTCCATCATCTAGTTCTCTCTTTGCATTTACAGTCCCCAAAGCAATGATTAGTGGAATCCCTATATTCTTTATGGATTCCAAAATGGGGTAGACTAGCCTAAATGTTTCGGGATTGGTTAGGGATTCAGTAGAAAATACAAAGAATGCCCCTGCATTATTCATAGTATATAGGATTAAATAGCCAAAAACTACGGTAGGAATAAAATAGGGCAATAGAAAGATAGTAGAAAAAAATCTTTGCCATAATTTAGAGCGAACAAATCCTAATATGATAGCCAATAGAAAGGCTGCTGCACTGCAGAAAAATATATATTCTAGCTTAAGTAGAAGAGTATTTGCAATAATCTTAGAAAAAAATGAGGAATTAAAAAGCTCACGAAAATTAGTTATCCCTACCCAAGAACCCCTAGCAATCCCTTTCGTCAGGTCATAATCTATAAAGGATAGAATTAGACCGACTATAAAGGGGATGATCTTATAGACCAATAATACAATGATAGGAGGGAGAGCCAATAAATAAGCTGCCCGGCTAGGCCCTCCTCTTTCATGGGTATTTATGGACAAAACCTTATCTTGCGTAGACAAAACATAACCCTCCAAATCTTCTATTATATTGGAGTTTATTTATTTTTCCCTTTCTTCTCTTCATCTTGGGGGGACTTTCCTCCAACCCCTGATATAGACTCTCTCATCTTGGTATCGGAAATCACGTTCTGCATATTATAATAGTCCATTACTCCCAACTTGCCTTCTCTAAAGGCAGCGGATATGGCTTGGGGAATCTCAGCTTCGGCTTCCACAACCTTAGCCCTCATTTCCTGTAC
>JAAYTG010000163.1 GCA_012518075.1 Clostridiales bacterium
CACCTTTGTCTTCCGGCAGAGTTCGAACCGAACAGAAAGTGCATTACCCAGATTGGCTGGGAAGACCCTAGGAGTTCACAAGGTGAATTGCTTTGGCCTGAAAGGTTTGGTCCAGAAGAGATTGAAGCTAAGAAGAAGGAATTAGGTTCTTACGCATATGCCGGGCAATTTCAACAAAGACCAGCTCCAGCTGGCGGTGGATTGTTCAAGCGAGAGTGGTTTGAGATTGTTGATGCGGCTCCTAGCCACATACGCAAAGTGCGCTATTGGGACTTCGCTTCTACTGAAGAGAAGATAGGTACTGACCCTGACTATACTGTTGGTTGTTTAATGAGTGAGAAGGACGGTATCTATTATATAGAAGATATTAGACGGGATAGACTTTCAGCCATGGGGGTGGAAAGGCTAGTTAAGCAAACGGCCATGGCAGATACTAGATTAGTACCAATATGGATAGAGGAAGAGCCAGGATCCAGCGGAAAGATTGTAATTGATCACTATGCTAGGAAGGTTCTGGTTGGATTTGCCTTCCGAGGGAATCGGGCAACTGGATCAAAGATTCAGCGGGCAGATCCCTTTGCCGCAGCAGCAGAAGCTGGGAATGTTAAGCTGGTTCAAGGTAATTGGAATGCAGAATTCTTAGATGAAATTGAGACTTTCCCCCTTGGAGCGCACGATGACCAAGTGGATGCTGCTTCCGGAGCTTTCTCGAAGCTCTTTAGGACAGGAGAGTTAATGACGGGGGTGCTGTCATGGTAGTGAAGGCATTGGATAGCTTAATCTATGGCATAGTCAATGATGTGATAAACCTTACTCCAGGGCAGCTTATCGTTAAATATTGGTGGCTATGGCTGCTAGTTATGATTTCGGCAGGGATAAGTGAAAGGGGGAGGAGGTAAATTCTTAATAAAGTTCATTGCGGTGATTGTGTGGATATCATGAAGCGGTTGCCAGATGATTCAATCGATCTGACTGTTACCTCACCACCATATGATAACCTGCGGACATATAAGGGCTATACATTTGATTTTGAAGGCATTGCCAAGCAACTTCTTAGAGTGACAAAACTAGGTGGTGTAGTGGTATGGGTTGTTGGCGATGCAACTATAAAAGGTAGTGAAACTGGAACGAGTTTCCGACAGGCATTATATTTCAAGGAGATTGGTTTCAATTTACACGATACCATGATTTACAAAAAACACGCACCTCATCCTCCTAACGTAAGATATTGGCAATGTTTTGAATATATGTTTGTGTTTTCTAAAGGCAAACCAAAAACCTTTAATCCTTTAATGCAGATGAAAAAATGTATTGAAAAGAATCCAAATAGGGCTAGTACTTACAGACAAAAAGACGGAAGTCTAAAAGCTTTAAATAAGAACGCAATGAAAAGATTTAAAAAAGCAGCACAAAATAACTATAGAATTGCCGATAACATATGGGAAATAGATTCTGGCTGGATGAAAAGTACTGCAGATAAAATTGCATATGAACACCCAGCCATTTTCCCAGAGCAATTAGCAGAAGACCATATCCTTTCCTGGAGCAATCCTGGCGACATAGTACTAGATCCCATGTGCGGGAGTGGTACAACCTGCAAGATGGCGGCACTCAACGATAGAGACTATATCGGCATTGATATTAGTGAGGAATACTGTGAGCTTTCAAGATGGCGAATTAGGGCTGCTCTTTCTGAGGGGGTGAGTTAGTGGATCCCATTACTGAATCTTTGTTAGCTATAAAAGGCGATCAACAGGA
>JAAYTG010000164.1 GCA_012518075.1 Clostridiales bacterium
CCGTGCTTCCAGACATTATAGAAAACATAATCAACACCATAGGCACACTTATACCCTTGATTATAGATGCGGGTATAGAACTGTTAGTAGCCTTGGTAGATAACCTGCCGGCCATAATTAACGGAATAGTGGCAGCTATACCTAAAATAATGAACAGCATAATTAATGCACTTGTCAATAATATCCCGCTTATTATCGAAACTGGCGTTAAACTGCTTACTGCATTGATAACAAACCTACCTCAAATCATCACTGAGCTAGTAAAAGCCATGCCAATAATAATAACTGAGATGGTAAAAGCACTTGGAAAAGGGGTTGTCGAATTTGCAAAAATAGGGCTTGAATTAATAAAAGGCCTGTGGAACGGGATAAAAGATGCCGGTGCTTGGCTAATGGATAAGATTAAAGGGTTCATCGGTGGTGTCACTGATGGGATTAAAGAATTCTTTGGAATAAAATCTCCTTCAAAACTTATGGCTGATGAAGTCGGTAAATGGCTGCCAGAAGGATTGGCTGTAGGTATAGAGGCTAACATCAAGCCGGTCTCCCAGGCAATGGAAGAACTTGCAAGCCTAACTACTGGAACATTAGAATCACAAATAAGGGTTAACCCCGTTGGCTCAATAAACCTAGGGCCAAATAAGAACAATGGAATCACGCAATATTTAACAATAAACTCTCCGATACCTTTGACTCCAAGCGAAACAGCCAGACAGATAAAGAATGCAAGTAGACAGTTAGCGATGGGGTGGTAATATGGCAAAGTTGAAATATGTAAATAGCAACAATGGATCAATCGAACTTGGCAATGCTGCACCATTTTTAATAACCGCAGTAGATGGATTGGGCAGCCCGCAAAACCAAATATATACACAGAAATCACCTAATCAAGATGGGGTTACTGCTACTCATTCATCACTAGGACCAAGAAATATTGTGTTGGAAGGTAAAATAATAGACAGCAATAAATTGAATAGGCAAACGTACAGAAATAAATTGCTATCAGTTTTTAATCCTAAGTTAGACGGAAAACTCATATACGAATCAGGTGAATTCAAAAGGCAAATAGATTGTAAAGTAGAACAGGCTCCTTATTTTCCAAGCGAGAGCGGGCAGAATCATCAAGATTTTTCAATAAGTTTAATTGCAGCTAACCCTTATTTTCAAGATATAAACACAACTAAAGAAGAAGTAGCAATTTGGCGAGGATCCTTCGAATTCCCACTAGAGTTAGTAGAAGAGGGCATTGAGCTAGGCTATAGAGAGCCTCGCTTAATAGTGAATGTATTAAATAAAGGTGATGTACCAACAGGTATGAGGGTTCAGTTTAAGGCCTTGGCAACTGTAGTAAATCCAAGTCTATTCAATGTAAATACTAGAGAATTCTTTAAAGTAAACAGGACCATGGAAGCTGGAGAGGTCATAACTGTTACTACTCACTTTCAAAATAAGCGTGTTGAACTTAATAAGGATGGAGTCATTAGCAATGCTTTTAACTGGATTGACTTTCAAAGTACATTCCTACAGTTGGATCCAGGGGATAACTTGCTAGGGTATGATGCGGATGAAGGGATAGATAGCCTGGAGGTAAGTATTTGGTATATACCTCAATACTTGGGGGTGTGATATGGAGTTATATGTATTTGATAGGGATTTAAATTTCCAGGGGATCCTTGAAAATTACTTTAGCTTTAGGTGGCTTAGAAAATACAGCAAATGCGGAGAATTCGAGCTACATTGTGGCTTATCCGCTGAAACCATAAATCTACTCAGGAAAGGTAATGTAATCTGGAAGAAAGACGATTTAGAAGGTGCATGTATTGAGCACAGAAGCTTAAAGCAAGATGTGGAAGGAAGGGAGACATTAGTTGTCCAAGGCAAGTTTTTAACTGGATATTTAGGCAGAAGAATAATATGGGGAATAGAAAATCTAAACACAACCTCTGAAAATGCGATTAGAGGACTTATAAATAAAAATGCAATCACTCCCTCAAATACAGACAGAAAAATTGATTTAATGGTACTTGGCGGAACTAAAGGTTATACAGGCAATATTGACAAGCAGGTAAGTTATGCAAACCTATTAGAAACTGTAGAAGAGATAGCATTAACTAATGAATTAGGAATTAGAACATTGTTAGACATGGAAAACAAACAGATGTTATTTGATATCTACAAAGGCGTAGATAGAACAGCCAGCAACGGAATAAATCCTCCAGCTATATTTAGTCAAGAATTCGAAAACATACTTGAACAAGAATACACAGATAGTCTTAACAATTACAGAAATACAGTCCTAGTTGCTGGCGAAGGTGAAGGTTCTGATAGAGAATTTATAGCTTTAGAAAATGGACAAGGGTTAGATAGATATGAAATGTTTGTAGATGCTAGAGACTTACAGAGTAAAGACGAAAATGACAATGTTATCCCAATCTCTGAATATAGAAAATTACTAGAAGATAGAGGCCGTAGTAAATTATCTGAACATAAAGAGATAGAGACTTTTGATAGCAAAGTAAATCTAAATAGTAATCTAGTATATAAAGAAGATTTTGATTTAGGAGATATTGTTACTTGCATTAGTAAACAATGGGGGATTACAATCGACACCAGAATTACAGAAATAGAAGAAGTATACGAGGAAAGTGGAAAGCAAATTAATGTAGTGTTTGGGAACAATATGCCAACTCTAATAGATGTAATGAAGAGAGAGGTGAGGTAATGGCAATAAGAAGTGGATTCTTCAATAGCGTTAGCGGTGATAGAAAATATGATGCAAAAAGATTTGCAGAATA
>JAAYTG010000165.1 GCA_012518075.1 Clostridiales bacterium
AAAGAGCCCAATTGATTTAGGAGTATCAAATCAATTGGGCTCCTAGAATTCTACAATGTAATTTTGATTTTGATTACCTTCCTAGGTAAGGTAAAGGATTTGTATGGCTTCCATTTTTTTGCACTTCAAAGTGTAAGTGAGGTCCTGTTGATGTACCAGTAGTTCCTACTTTCATGATGGCCTGTCCTCTAGTTACCTTTTGCCCTGCCGATACTAATAGCTGGGAACCGTGAGCATATAGAGTTGTTATACCACCACCGTGATCCACAACAACAGTATTTCCATATCCACCAAAAAACTCAGAGAGGATAACAACACCGTCAGCAGCAGCAACAACATTCTTACCGTCAATACCCCCACCACTAATGTCAATTCCAGTATGCATACGATACCCTCCATAGACCGGATGCCAGCGATTTCCATAAGTAGAGGTTATGCTATAGTAACCTGGTACCGGCCAAGTTAAGGTACCACCAGTATACTCATTGCCACCATCTTTGTTGCCCCCCTCAGGCTTATCATTGCTTCCCCTATCTTGATCTTTTGGGTTGGAACCTTGACTCTTATCCCCACTATCGTTTCCGCTCTTGTCCTCCTTGTTCTGTTCACTATCAGATTCTTTCTTCGCCTCTTCTTCTTTTCTTCTCTGCTCCTCCTGCTGTTTCTTTAACTCCTCTTGTCTCTCTATTTCCTTCTGTCTTGCCAATTCCCGTTCTTTCAAAAGCCTTTGGATTGTTTTTTCTAAATCCTTAGAGGTTTGCTCCAATATATCCAGTTCTTTTATATACTGCTGTTCCTCTTCCTCTAGCTCGGCCATAACCTGCAGTCTTTCTTGCTTCTTATCCTCAATTATGCTTTTTTGTTTAGAGATATCAGCTTTAGCATCTCTGATGGTTTCTTCCTGTTCCTTTAATTCTTGTTCTTTTTCACGAATAGTGTTTTGAAGGTCTAGCATCTTATCAAAGACTTGATTGTCATATGTAATCATAAATTTGATCATTTCCAGACGGTCCAGAAATTCATTTAAACTTTTAGAGCCAAATAGAAGTTCTAGATAGGATGTATCCTGCATGGTATACATAGCGCAAAGACGATCAGCCATCAGATCCTCAAATTCACGGGCTTCATCCTCAGCCTTTTTTAGCTCAGTCCTTGTTTCCTCTAATAAGACTATAGTGTCATCAAGCTCTTTTTGGATAAGTTCAAGCTCTTCCTCTTTGCTCCTTATATCCTTTTCTATAGTCTCTAGTTGCTGAGCTACCTTGCTCTTCTCACCTTTTACATTATCCAGCAACTGCTTAGTATCATCAATATTTTGATTTACCTCTTCTGCCTCTTTCCTATGACCTTCTATATTGTCGGCCAACACCGATGTAGTTGAAGACAATAGAATTGCCAGTACAAAAACCCAAGCTACCAAACGCTTCACATTAACACCCCTCATAATCTTTTGTATTTTGTCCACTTAAAGCTTAAGAGACCCACTTAAGCTTTAAGGTGTTTCCCTGTAGACAAGATGCTAGCTATAACGCCCACACCACATCCTACCAGCAAGAAAGCTAAAACTATATCATATATTAATCCCTCTATAGGTAGGAGCTGAAATAGGCTCAAAAAGCCATAGCTTCCTCCCAATTGTCCACCTCTGCTAAGCAAAAGATTGTAACCACCTATTACTAATACTCCTGCAAAAAAAGCAGCAATAATACCTAAAGTAAATCCCTCAATAATGTAAGGCCAACGTATATAGCTATCGGTAGCCCCTATATATTTCATGATTGTAATCTCTCTACGACGGGAATAAACATTAATCTTGATGGTATTATTTATGATTACCATAGCCACTATCATCAATGAAAGCATAAGGAGTAAACCCACTAGCCTAGCTATCCTGACTACCTTACCAATGGTATCCACTACCTCCCGGCTATAATTCACCTTGTCTACTTCCGGTATAGCGTTAATAGATGGAATTATACTCCCTACATACTCAGGCTTCTCTATCCGGAGGATAAGTTTATCCGGCAGAGGATTGGTTTTCCCTTCATACCCTTCCAGCAGAACACCCTTTTCACCTAGGTTCTCTTTCCACTCAGCTAAGCCCTGTTCTTTAGATATAAATTCTACTTCATGGACCCCATCGAGTTTCTCTACCTGATCAATAACCGCCCTGGATTGAGCACTGCCAACGGATGTATGTAAAAAGGCAGTTATCTCCACTTTTGATTCCAATCCCCCAGCAATATGTTCAAGATTAAAGGCCAAGATTAATACAAGACCTAATATAAATAAAGCTGACATTATTGCAACAACAGATGCAAAAGACATTACCCTGTTTCTAAAAATATTTCGAATTGATTCTCTAAAAAAATTCTTATATGTTCTAAGCTTCATTTATATAGCCACCCTTCTCCTGATCCCTGATTACTACTCCTTTTTTAAAGGTAATAACCCTTTTTTTCATAGCATTGACAATCTCGCTGGCATGGGTAGCCATGATAACCGTCGTTCCCCTGTGATTGATCATATTAATTATCCGCATTATATCTATAGCTGTATCAGGATCTAAATTACCAGTAGGCTCATCAGCTACCAGGATTGACGGATTATTTACCATCGCCCTTGCCAGTGTTGCCCTCTGCTGCTCCCCTCCTGATAATTGGTGAGGATAGGAATTTGCATTATCTTCCAAGCCAACCATTGCTAAGATACTGGGGACCCTCTTTTTTATATCCTTCTCTCTAGCCTCCACAATTTCCATAGCAAATGCTACATTTTCATATATGGTTTTATCAGGCAGTAATCTAAAGTCCTGAAAAACAACGCCTATATTTCTTCTATAATAAGGTATCTCTTTTTTTCTTAGTTTGGTTATATCCTTACGGTCTACAATGATTGTCCCCTTGCTAGGTTCAATTTCCTTTAATATTAGCTTTATAGCCGTGCTCTTTCCAGCCCCGCTAGCTCCCACCAAGAAGACAAACTCTCCTCTTCCTATACTAATATTTATATTGGATAATGCCTTGGTGCCATTTTCATAAATCTTAGAGACATTCTTAAACTGTATCAATTTCAACACTCCCGATTTTGTCTTTCAAGCATCATCATAATTTTAAATGTAACTGCATCATGGAAATTCCTAAGATCAAGGCCCAATACCTTTTGAATTTTGTCCAACCTATAAACTAAGGTATTTCGGTGAATGTATAGCTGCCGAGATGTTTCACTAAGGTTTAGGTTGTTTTCAAAAAACTTTTCAATGGTTATCATCATTTCATCAGTTAATGTCTTTTGGAAATCTTCATTAAAAATATGCTTATAGTACTTTTCACTAATATTTGTAGGCACTTCACTGAGAAATCTCTCCAATAATAGGATTTCATAAAGGTATACCCGATTATTAGTCTCATAAGTCATTCCTATATTAATGGCTTTTAAAGCCTCTCTGTATGAATCTCGTATTTCATATATACTATTCTTAATTTTTCCAATCCCTATATAGGATTTGATGGAAGCCTCACTTAATATGGTGTTCTCTATTGCTGCTCCCAGTTGTATTAGCTCTTCATCATCCGTATCATCAATTATGGTTTTCACCAATCCTATGGTTTGGCTGTCTATTAGGAGCAAAAAATCCTGCATATGTTTGGGAAATAGATTCAACATCATCTCATGAATCTGGGCCGCTTCTTTCCCTTCTGTTTTTATTGCAAAGACACATCTTGGGGTTGTGACCTCAATATTATATGTTCTTATAGCCTCTTGAAACTCCAGATCTGATATTTGTCCAAGCATAGAAGCGCATACGATATCTTCCCTGTCCATTCGCTGGGTGGTTGATTTCATATATAATTCAATAAGTGCAATAATTAGGAGACAGTAATTTCTTACTGCCTTGTTGGTACCCCGCATGGATAAATAATAGGAGTCATCAATATTTGTTTGGAATTTCATGTAGGTCCGACCAGCGAATATAAATTTATCCTCTTTTTGAGCAGCTGCATTGTCCTTTATATAGGGATTGTGGCTCCCAATTCGAGATTTATCGCTGCTGGCAACAACATTACCCTCTATATCAAGAATATCCGTATCTGCTTGAATGTTCCTTACTACTTTATCTAGGATACTTTGCATACGTTTTTCTCTTATCATCTTCTCACCCACTTCTACATTTCCAGCTATCAAGGCTACCCACTTCTAGTATACATAATTTTACTAATATAATAAAGTGGGAAAATTGTCCTAACAACAAAGCAGAAATACCATCTTAGATAGTATTTCTGCTTTTATCATTAAAATCCTTCTTTTTTCACTTATATATTACAAGGAAAATTGTCACTTACCTTACCAACAATGTCTCCTCTGTGTCCTTATCAAAGAAGTGTAGTCTATTTGGATCTAAAGCGATCTTAATTGTATCACCAGTTCTAGCAGTAGACCTTGGATCTACCCTGGCTACAATATTGGATCCTGCAATATTGAGGTAAAGATAGGTCTCAGAACCCATCAACTCAACAACATCAACATAGGCCTTTACTGTGCTATCGGCTGCATTTTGTAGGAAAATTTCCTCATCATGCATATCCTCAGGTCTAATACCCATGGTTACTTCTTTGCCTATATAGGAAGAATCCTTAAAATTCTTAATCTTTCCTTCAGGAACTCTTATCTTATTCTCTCCAAATACTGCATAGACAGCATCTCCTTCTTTGGTGAGAGTTACATCAATAAAGTTCATTTGAGGACTTCCAATAAATCCAGCAACAAATAGATTTACAGGATGATCATATAGATTTTGAGGAGAATCTACCTGTTGTACAAATCCGTCCTTCATAACAACGATTCTGGTACCCATGGTCATAGCTTCTGTCTGGTCATGGGTTACGTATATAAAGGTAGTTTGTAGTCTATTGTGAAGTTTAGTAATCTCAGTTCTCATTTGAACCCTTAACTTAGCATCTAAGTTAGATAGAGGTTCGTCCATTAGGAAGACTTTAGGTTCGCGAACAATAGCTCGACCTAGAGCAACCCTTTGTCTTTGTCCTCCTGATAGGGCTTTGGGCTTTCTATTAAGCAAATGCTCAATATCTAAGATTCTTGCAGCTTCTTTAACACGACGGTCAATTTCAGCTTTAGGAGTTTTTCTTAGCTTCAATCCGAAAGCCATGTTGTCATAAACAGTCATGTGAGGATATAGAGCGTAGTTCTGGAAAACCATCGCAATATCTCTATCCTTAGGAGCTACATCATTCATTAGCTTATCGCCAATGTAAAGCTCTCCTTCAGTGATTTCTTCCAGACCTGCTACCATTCTTAGTGTAGTAGATTTTCCGCATCCGGAAGGTCCTACAAGAACGATAAACTCTTTGTCAGCTATATCTAGGTTAAAATCACTAACGGCAGTTACGCCTCCTGGATATACTTTATACATGTTCTTTAATGTTAAACTTGCCATCAAAATCCCTCCATTTAATTATTTAGCACTGTAGAATGCAAATTAAGGATTCTTTCTAATTCTCTTCAATTATATCCTTATAGGGACAATCTGGCTATAGCTATTATTAACAAAAAACTAGGGCCAATTTTTGAAAAGATTGCATAAAGAATTTCGATACAATTACATTATATGGTTGTTGTGTATATTATATGTAATATTCTTGTGTAATCCCTATGTCCTTATACCCCTAATTAATTATATTCTCCTGGCTAACCTTTATGCCTAAGCAAATATGAGTAAATAATTATAAATAACCCACCGAAAGAGTTTGTTATCGGCGGGTTCTTAGGGATTTATTCTTCTTCATATTGTATTGCATCGGTGGGACAGCTCTCTACTGCCTCATTTACATCATCAATAAACTCCTCTGGAACATCAGAATCAATGGCCTGTGCCTTATCATCATCGTTCCAAAAAAATACCTCATCGCATATACTAATACATAAACCACAGCTAATGCATAGATCCTGATCTACAAATACCTTCAACACCATTCCTCCTAAAGTTTATTTTGTTGGTTCATAAGACTATTATAACACTATCCTATACATCAAAACAAAAAATATACTTACTTTTCTACTTTAAACTTGGCAAAACGTCCATATAAGGCCGAATCCAAGTCTGCAAGGATAAAAACCCCATCATTCCTGTAGTTTTCCTCAATAATCTTCCCCTGTTCATGGATTTGAGACAGCACTTGACCTTGGGTATAGGGAATAAGCAACTTTACCCTACGTCTAGTTATTGGTAGGTTTTCCTCTATTAGCTCAACCAATTCATCCAGCCCAACCTTATTAGTAGCAGAAATATATGCTGCAGGCCTCTTTATGGGTAATATATTCTCCTGGCCATCCAAAATATCCGTTTTGTTGTAAACCGTTATGATAGGTTGCTTACATCCTAAGGATTCCAATAAAGTCTCTACTACAGATATCTGCTCTGTTAGGTTTGGTGATGCCGAATCCACCACATGGAGTAGTAAATCTGCATATACTGCCTCCTCTAAGGTAGATTTAAAAGCTTCTACCAAATCATGAGGCAATTTATTAATAAAGCCTACAGTATCCACAAGCAGTATTTCCTGACCATTGGGGATATTGATTCCCCTGGAGACAGGATCAAGAGTGGCAAAGAGCTTATCTTCTACCAAAACCCTACTTCCACTCAGGGCATTCATTAAGCTGCTTTTGCCAGCATTGGTATATCCCACTAGAGCTACCACCGGAATACGGTTCTTCTCCCTCCTATCCCGGAGAGCCTGACGCCTATTCTTTACCTTTTCTAGATCCCTTTCTATTTCTCCTATCCTTCTATAGATATGCCTACGATCGGTTTCAAGTTTTTGTTCTCCAGGTCCTCTAGTGCCGATTCCCCCTCCTAGCCTAGACAGCTGTGTACCCAGTCCCGTCAATCTAGGTAGTCTATACTTAAGCTGTGCAAGTTCTACCTGGAGTTTACCTTCTCTGGATATTGCCCTACCGGCGAATATATCCAGTATCAAAGCTGTCCTATCGATAATTTTAGTGCCAACCACATTCTCCAAATTACGAATCTGAGATGCCGTCAATTCATCGTCTACTATTACCAAGTTAGCATTATTGGCTCTAGACAACAAGGCTAGCTCTTCTACTTTACCTCTGCCTATATAGGTTGCCGGATCAGGTGCCTTCCTACCCTGCATTACTCTCCCTATAACTACAGCCCCTGCTGTCTTAGCTAACTGCTCTAATTCATCTAGTGAAACAGTTCCCTCTCCATATCTATCTATTCCTACTAATAGGGCCATCTCCTGCCCATCATCTACCACATCTACAAGATCTTGGTGTTGAATAGCCTTATCCCTAAGATATATCTTGTCCATCAAAGCCTTGCTACAAAAATCCTCCAAACCAAGAGCCCCTACTATTTCAATCTCCTCATGTGCTCCCGGAGGATTTATAAAGGCTACATAGGCCTGGCTGTATTTCCCATCCCTAACTCCAAGAGCAGCTAAAGCATCAAATCTCATAGAGGTCAAGGCATTTAAATCCACATCCGATAGTCTACCGCTTCCATTTGGATGAGTGTGTATGCATCTAATGCCGTTTAACCGGGACTGACTCCTACGCATCCTCATATAGGGTAAGGAGACCTGACCTACATCCCCTATAGAAACGTCCAAGATATCTCCTCTCCGCCCAATATATATGGAAATTTCTCTATTTATATCAAATGTTAACCTGCTCAATATCTCCACCAACTCTGGTGTACAGAATATATCCTTAGGAACTTTCAAATCAAAAAGGGATTCCAATTCTGCAATAACAATTTTTGATAGTCCATTAACATTCCCTTGTATCAAACCAGCACCTCCTCAATAGGGTCTGTTATCATTATACTATAAGATACATCTATATCAAAATAAGGTTTTTGGGGTCTACTTTTTGCCCTATATCTCTTAGTATCTCTGTATACCCTTCTAGAATGCAAAAATGCCCTTAAATTAAAACAAGGGAGCCTGTTACAACTCCCTTATGGTGAAGCCTTCTAGAAATATTTTTACCGTTTCTCATTAAGTAGCAGCATGAACTCAGACAACTCCATCTCCTTTTCATAAGCTTCTGGGAAATTTGCCTTACTTTCAATTCCTCTTTTTATGGCAGGAAACTCTCTTATGCTGCCCATAAAGAGGGCGCCTATAATCTTTTCCTCTCGAAATACAATCTTTCTATAGCTGTTTTCATCCACTTCTTGAGTCAGAACAAGATCTGCACTTTCTCCTTGAATATCACCAATAGAAAACATAGAATAATTAAATGCATTCATTACTGTTGCAACAGCTGGCACTGCATAGGTCCGTTCTAAACCCGCCATATTACAACCAGCTATTTCTCCCTGTAGGGAAGCAACATTCCATAATCCCGGTGTCATACCCTGGAATTCCGCCACGTCCCCGGCAGCATAGATATGGGGCAGATTGGTTTCCATCCTCTCGTTTACTAAAATACCACGATTAGTATCAATACCCGTATCCTTAACCAACTGGATATTAGGGCTTATACCTGTAGAATGAATCACCATATCACATGCCTGACTAAGATTTTTGTTTGTAATAAAGCCATCAACTTGGCCACCACCTGTGATTTCCTTTACCAGACTTCCTGTATGAACCTTAACCCCATGGACTTCTACAATTTTCTGCAAGAGAGCAGACCCCTCCTCATCCAATTGTCTGGGCATTAGTCTGGGTAGGGCCTCTACTACCGTGGCTTTCCTTCCTAGCTTGGTCAGGCTCCAAGCCATCTCTAAACCCAGGATTCCACCGCCAATTATCAGGACATCTTCCGATTTCTTCACTTGCTCCAAAATGGGACCGGTGTTCCACAGATTGCGCAAGGTAAAAACATTCTTCTTGTCTATCCCTTTAATTGGCAAAACAGCATTGCTTGCACCGTTTGCTAACAATAGATTTGTATATTTGTCTACAGTCCCATCTGATAGAAAAACTCTTCTGTTATCTGGGTCAATGCCTACCATCTTCTTGTTTGTATGTAGGTTAATGCGATTTTCCTCATACCAGGCCTGCTTTTCAATCAGTAACTTTTGTTCCTCTAGTCCACTGGCCAGATCTTTTGTGAGGCGAAGTCTTTTATAGGGGTAATATGGCTCTTCTCCATAAACAGTTATTTCAATCTCCTTGTTCTGCGCTCGAATTGCCTTTATGGCGGATACACATGCAATACCGGCACCTGCTATGATTATTTTCATTGGTTTTTGCTCCTTTTCATCATGGTATTATTATCCACTTTTCTAAGTAAAAACAACTATACACAATTTCCATATCATAATGGCATAATCTATTCTAATTCAATTAGCCTAGCAAAATCCTAAGTTCCTAGAGAGTAATAAAGGAATGTCTATAATCTATAGTCTAGAACTTAAACCTTCATGTTAATTAAATCTATACCAATATAAAACATTACAATTCATTCTATTAAAAATGGGGAAAATATTCAAGGAATGAATTGTAAAAAGTTTCTGAGAAAGGATATCAAGGCTAGACTTTTGTATAACTATACCAAACCTATAATTCACATAGAAGTGGAAGGCAATTTCCAAATAAGGTCATTTAATACAAGGGAGCCTATTACAGCTCCCTCGTATTGAGACTTTAGAAATATTTTTTTGAATCTAAGTACTCCTGAACCTTCATTAATATTTCCCCAAATCGTTGGAAATGGACCACTTCACGTTGTCTGAGGAACTTTAAGGGCTCTTTAACATCAGGATCATCCGCCATTTTAAGGAGATAGTCATAGGTTGCGCGTGCTTTCTGTTCAGCTGCCAAATCCTCATGAAGATCAGCTATTGGATCACCCTTTGACTGAATATATGCTGCAGTAAATGGGTTGCCTGCCGCTGATGCAGGATATACCCCACGGTCATGATCTACAAAATAATCTGCTGCCCCTGCCGCCTTTATCTCTTCCTTGCTGGCCCCTTTCATTAGCTGATATACCATACTGCCTACCATTTCAAAATGGGCCAATTCTTC
>JAAYTG010000166.1 GCA_012518075.1 Clostridiales bacterium
ATATCAATTTTTCTTGAGTTTCCGCAAAACTCTAGAGAAGTCAAACATATGTGACACGACCTCTGAAAGCTTCATTCCTACATTGAACTCATCCATACAATAATATCCTCTATTACTTTCTCCTTGTTGAGTTCATTTAGCATTTCATGGCGACCACCGGGATAGATCTTGTAGGATAGATTCGTCATTCCCATAGACTGGTACATATCAACTAGCCTTTCTACACCTTTGCCAAAGAGACCAACAGGATCCATGCTTCCACTAAAGATAAAGATCGGGAGATCTTTAGGGATGGCCTTTAAATTCCTTTTCCTAGTTATAAGCTGTAGACCTTTTAGAAAATCATAGAAGAAGGAAGCAGTAAAAACGCCGCCACAATAGGGATCATCTATATACAGATCTACCTGTCTATCATCTCTAGATAGCCAGTCAAAATTTGTTCTGTTGGGTGCAAAGGGTCTATTGTAGCTGTCAAAGGTTAGTTTATTGAGAAGCCTACTTTTGTG
The DNA here is from genome assembly GCA_012518075.1 of Clostridiales bacterium. GTDB lineage: Bacteria > Bacillota > Clostridia > Caldicoprobacterales > UBA3941 > JAAYTG01. The sequence goes on from JAAYTG010000166.1 coordinate 507, forward strand.
TTTTCTACCCTTTAGCTTCATCTCTATATATGCTAGCATTATTCCCAAATTAATGACAGGACCTTGCTTGCCATTACTACCAGATAGGATAAGGCCTTGAATGTTTTCACCATAAAGCTGGATAAACCTTTGGCTTAAAAAGGAGCCCATGCTATGGCCAAACAAGACTATAGGCAAATTGAGGTGATCCTTCCTAATAAATTCATTAAGCTCATACATATCCTTCACCATATGAGTAAAGCCATCATCATTAGGTATATAGCCAATATCTTCTATACAGGGAGCAGTTAAGCCGTGTCCACGATGATCATTGGCATAAACTGTGTATCCAGCCTGATTTAGGGCTTTAGCGAAGGAGTCATAGCGGTGGGCCCATTCTGCCATACCATGGGATATTTGAACTATCCCCCTACCAGGCACATCCTTCTGAGGTCCCCATTTATAGACATTGATAATGGTACCATCCTGAGCGGTGAAATTGAGCCTATTATAATCCATGAATTGACCTCCTCTTGGCCTATTTGTAGTTCTATAATGTATGTAGTTTACAGAAAATCTAATTCATTATGCCTGATGCACTATGCATTGACAAACCCTAGATTGAGAAAAGTAATAGTCATGATTGGTATATTAGCCTTAAAGATAAGGAGTTAAGTCCATTGTACTATAGTTAAGCTGGGGCATCAAGATATCAAGCGAATAGGTTAAGTATTAGGGCGTTATGTCTTGTGTTTGGATATGAAGCTGGCAAGTCAACTCAGCTGATGAGTTAAGAAAAGTCATATTTGACTTTTTAGCATCCATTATCTATAATGTCTACAATAATGTGTTTTTATGATTGTGTTGCTTAACTAATGTGTATAGGATGTTAGGTTTCGGTATATAATACAATTTATATGCAGGAACTTTTTATTATAACAAATAATGACCGACCAGTCGGTCGGAGAGAAGCAATAAAAATAAGGGGGAAGAGGATGTTATCTAAATTTAGTGTAAAAAGACCATATACGGTAGCAGTAGCCGTGATATTGGTCCTGATACTGGGAGTCATATCTTTTGTCAATCTACAAACTGACCTACTACCCAGTATAGACCTGCCCTATGCTTTAATAATGACCAGCTACCCGGGCGCAAGTCCTGAGGAAGTAGAAATGGTGGTTACAAGACCTATTGAACAGGCAGTTGCAACGGTTAGCAACATAAAAAATGTTAGTTCTGTATCAAGAGAAAATTCATCCATGGTAATTTTGGAGTTTAATAACGATGTAAATATGGATTCAGCCACAATAGAGATAAATGGCATGCTGGATCTAGTTAAACCTGCATGGAATGAATCGGTAGGTTCACCTATGGTAATGCGACTAAATCCTGATATGCTGCCTATAATGGTGACTGCAGTGGATGTGGAGGGCATGGATCTGGTTGAAATATCTCAACTAGCAAATAACCATATAATACCAGAACTAGAGAGCGTAAATGGTGTGGCATCTGTATCAGGAGTGGGACTATTAGAAGAGAAGGTAGAGGTTCTTTTAGATGAAGATAAGATAGAAGCGCTAAATAAAAAGATTCTAGATACAGTGGACTCAGAGCTTTCCCAAGCGGAAGATCAGCTTTTAGAGGCAAAAAGTGAGATTGAGGACGGGAAATCAAAGCTGGAGTCGGAAGAGAAAAAACAGAGCGCAAAGCTATCTGAGGGTGAGAAGGCATTAGCCGCAGCCAAACAGCAAATAGCTGATGCCGAGTCACAGATGACCGCTGGAGAATTAGAGCTGGATAAAGCCCAGAAGGAATTACAGGCCAAGCTAGATGAAATCAATGAAAGGGAAAAAGAACTGCGGGCATTGCAGGGATCATTAGAAGGCCTGGAGAGCATGAAAGGAGATGAGCAAAGGCAGGCACTACTGGCTTTGATAGAGAATCTCCCTCAAGAGGTCAAAGATAAGATGGGCATGGAGCTATCCTACTTGGAGCATAATCTAAAAGAGGGCGACAATCTAAATGAAGTAATGATAAAACAGCTCATTGCAACCCTCTCTCAGGAATTAGAAATTGAGAAGAGTTTAGAACTAATCTCTGCCGGAAGGTCTGAGATTGAGAATGGGCTGGAGGAGATAGCAAGCAAAAAAGCTGAGCTTGCAGAGCAAAAAGCTTTACTTGCTTCCCAAAAGCAAGAACTCAGCTCAAAAGAGCAGGAGATAGCCATGGGCAAACTTATGATGTCCATGGAGATGGATAAGGCCAAGACCAAGCTTGAAACTGGGGAACAAACTCTGAATGAGAAGATGGATGAGTTTGAAGAAGCCAAGGAGCAGGCTTTCAAAAAAGCTTCCTTAGATGGAGCTATAACACCGGATATGATTTCCGGTATATTGGCAGCACAGAATTTCTCCATGCCGGCTGGATCCATATCGGAAGAGAGCAGCGAATACTTAGTAAAAGTTGGGGACAAGATTGAAAATTTAGACCAACTGGAAAAGCTAATGCTCTTTGATACTGGAGAGGAAGGGATAGGGAAAATCTACTTGAGCGATGTTGCGGAAGTATCCAAGGTGGATAATTCAGAGGACACCTATGCAAAGGTGAACGGCAACGATGCAGTAATGTTGACTTTCCAAAAGCAGAGTAATTTCTCCACAGCTGAGGTTGCCGACAGCATTCGAAAGAAGAGCCAGGAATTATCCTTAGAGTATGAAGGGCTGAGCATTACCACTCTAATGGATCAGGGTATATATATTGATATAGTTGTTGACTCAGTGTTGGATAACGTCATTTATGGAGGTATTTTGGCTATATTGGTCCTTTTATTATTTTTAAAGGATATTAGGCCTACCATTGTTATAGCAGTGTCTATACCTATAAGCTTAGTTTTTGCCATAGCCATGATGTACTTTACCGGGGTAACCATAAATATCATATCATTAGCCGGCCTAGCTTTAGGAGTGGGTATGCTAGTGGATAACTCCATAGTAGTGATAGAGAATATATATCGTTTAAGGAACGAAGGGAAATCGGCTATAGAAGCTTCCATAGAAGGGGCGAAGGAGATATCAGGAGCCATTATATCCTCTACCCTGACAACAGTTTGTGTTTTCTTACCTATAGTGTTTGTTAAGGGAATATCAAGACAGATTTTTGTAGATATGGGTTTAACTATAGCCTATTCCCTAGTGGCCAGTCTGATAGTTGCCCTTACTCTAGTACCGGCCATGGCATCAAATATGCTGACAAAAGTCAGTCAAAAGCCTAACAAGTTTTTTGATAAATTTACGGGTATATACAGTAAAATGTTAGCATGGACATTGAAGCACAGAGCCTTTGTTATAATATTTGTTGTGGCTTTAATGGGACTTAGCATATATTGGGCCTTATCTATGGGTACAGCCTTTATACCGGATATGGAAACTCCCCAAATGTCCGTTTCCATAGGGATGCCTAAAGAGGCCACTTTTGAGGATACCACCCAAATATCGGATACAGTAATTGAAAGGATAATGGGAATCCAAGGTATTGAGACCATAGGGGCTTTCCAAAGTGGACTAATGGATAGCATGGGGGGAGGTGGAGGTTCAAATGGCAACTCCGTTAGCCTATACTTGCTCTTGGATGAAAACAAGAAGATAAGTAATGCAGATATCGAAAAGCAAATTTATGGATTGACAGAGGATTTGGATTGTGACATAAAGGTAAGCACCTCCAATATGGATATGTCTGCTTTAGGAGGATCAGGCATAGAGGTAATGGTTAAGGGAAGGGACACAGATACTCTCCAGGAAATATCAACTGATATAGCAAAGTTATTAGAGGAGACCCAGGGCACCATTGAGGTTTCAGATGGAATAGAGGAAACTATGACAGAGCTGAGAATTATTGTGGATAAAGAAAAATCTATGGAAAATGGATTGACTGTAGCTCAGGTCTTCTCACATGTTAACTCAATATTGTCCAAGGGTAAGACCGCCACTACATTGTCTGTTGCCAACAAGGATTATCCTGTAATAGTCATAGATAAGTCAAGAGAGGATTTAGCTAGGAATGAGCTGAAGGATTTGACCATAAAGGCTGCTAAAGACGGTGAGGAAGTTGAAGTGACCATTGGTGATATTGCTGAGATCACAGAGGGGAAAGGTTTATCCTCCATAAGAAGAGATTCCCAGGAGCGATATGTATCAGTTTTAGCAGGTATTGATGGAGATCATAATATTGGGCTTGTTAGTCGTGAATTTGAAAATAAGCTTAGTGATTATGAAGTGCCTGAAGGATATAAAATTGAGTTCTCTGGAGAAAACAAGATGATCAACGATTCCTTAAGGGATTTAGCATATATGATACTATTGGCTATTGCCTTTATTTACTTGATAATGGTGGCACAGTTTCAGTCATTGTTATCACCCTTTATAGTTATGTTTACCATCCCCCTTGCCTTTACAGGAGGATTGATTGCCCTAGCTATAACCGGATATGAGATAAGCCTAATTGCTATGCTTGGCTTCCTGGTTTTAAGTGGTATAGTAGTAAATAATGGTATAGTATTCGTTGACTTTACTAACCAGCAGCGGGAGACCGGCTTAGACAAAACCGAGGCATTAATGGTGGCAGGTAAAACCCGTCTAAAGCCTATCCTTATGACAGCTATAACTACAATACTGGGCCTATCTACCCTATCTCTAGGCGTTGGTATGGGGGCTGAGATGTTGCAGCCATTAGCTGTTGTATCTATCGGAGGATTGACCTATGCAACGATTCTGACCCTTTTTGTAGTACCGGTTATGTATCATCTTCTCCATAGGGAGTCAGAGAAAAAACGACTGGTCGAAGGAGATGTGTAGGAAGTGGATAACATCTTATATTCAGAAAAGAAGATAGCCATATTTAATGGAATAATAGCCTTGATGCGAAAGGGGGTCAACCCCTATTCCATCAAGGTATCGGATATAGCTAAGGAGGCCGATATAGGCAAAGGAACAGTCTATGATTATTTTGCCTCTAAGGAAGAGGCCATATCTCAGGCTATCCTATTTAATATAAGAGAAGAAATAGAAGAGGCTTATTATAGGATAAAGGCTAAAAATGGATTTAAGGAAAAATACTATGAGCTGCTTCATATAATAGCTGAACGGATGGAGAGCAATATATTCCCCTTCAAAGTACTGCTTTCTGCAGGAGGGATCCAAAAGTTCTATGAATATATATCTGAATACAAATATGACATGTGCCAACATGTGTCTAGGATAAATATTATTTATGATCATATGCTGGAGACTGGGGTTGAGGAAAAGATTATAGGGGAGGAAGAAGATTCATATTACCGATATATGGCCATAGCTAGTGCAGTAATGGGATTTTCCCAATATTTCGGTCAAAGGACTTTTAATCAAAATATCAGTATAGAAGAAGCCGCGGAAGCCTCCTACAAGCTTTTGATCAAGGCCTTGAATTAACTTCTTAAAAAGGTTCATTTTGTACCTGTTTGATGAGTAAAAACGATTGGGAGAACACCTTATTACTTGCTTAAATCGCTGGTTTGAAAGTATAGTTGACGGATCCTTAAACAATGATATATAATAGTACAATAAATTTCATATATAAAAGCTGTGACGAGAAGAAGTAGAAGTCCTTACACCTTAAAGAGAGTTCCCGGTAGGTGAGAGGGGCAAGGAATGGGGGACTTTGAATACATCTCCGAGCTGGGCACCGAAAGATCTATCTCTATGGATAGAGAATGGATTCAGTAGGCTGCTACCGCCACTAGCACCCGTTATCGTGCAAAGGTATAAGGCAGGATTCTAGATTTTGTGCATTGTACCTGATGAGGTTGATGCTGAGAAGTATCAATAAATTGGGGTGGTAACACGGGATAATACTCTCGTCCTCTGGATAATACAGAGGGCGGGAGTTTTTTGTTGTTAGGGCAATATAAGAAACAGTGGGATAAACACTAGAAGACATAAGGTGTTTGGCTATATGTTTTTGTTAAACCTGAAAAAAGAATGGAGGAGAAAAGATGATTTCTATTAATGAACAAATAAAAATTATATCCAAAGGGGCAGATGAGATAATAGATGTGGAGGAGCTTAAATCTAAGCTAACGAAAGCTCAAAAGGAAGGCAGACCACTGACGGTAAAGCTGGGTCTTGATCCTACAGCTCCTGATATCCATTTAGGCCATGCTGTGGTCCTAAGAAAGATCAAGCAAATGCAGGATCTAGGGCATAAGGTGGTAATAATCA
>JAAYTG010000022.1 GCA_012518075.1 Clostridiales bacterium
ATTCTTCTGTACCAATATCGGTTAACAAGGCCTTTGCTTCGGGTATAGGCATGCTGTAGCGTTGTGATAGATACCTAAGGGATGCTGCCAGCTCACCATCAGGACCACCATATTGGGTGACTACTAATTTTGCCATCTGGGGGTTTGGGTTCTTTATTCTCACTGGAAATTCAAGTTTCTTTTCATATATCCACATGCAATATTCCTCCCTCTAATCTAATTCCCATGGCCATGGATCATTTATCCAAGCCCAAGGATATTGACTACAAGCTGTACCAAAATTACTCAGAGGACCGTATCGTCTTTGATATTCATCTTTCAAAGCCATCAACTGTTTAGTAAAGGAATTGTATTCTCTTAATGCCTTTTGATCATCGGGATGGGTGTCTAAGTATAGATTTAGTTCCACTGCCATAAATTCAATAGCACGTATATTATCTAATAGTTGAGCTCTCTCATTATTATTCATGAATTTCATCCTCCTTTATATACCTTCCCTATTTTCGGTAGGCCAAGGGCTATATAGGTCGGGGAACATGGTTCCCTTATCCAATGCTTCTGCTGGGGGAAAACTTTTTGTATATCTCTGAAAAATAAAGTATGCTCGTGCCAATCTAGAGTTTGCTGGATAGGGGGATATAAAAGAAGATGTAGAATAGCTTGTTCCCCTTGAGATCCCGGATTGATTATATGAGTACCCGTCAATCATAGTTTACTCCCTCCATATAAATGTTTTATGTTTATATACTATGATAAAGAGAGCAAAAGTGAGCTTGACCGGCTTAGTCCCTTATCAATTATTTCTAATCTTTAATACTATTGATTAACAAAAAACACCGGATATATTTTCCCATATCCGGTGTTTGTATCTACATAAATTCATTCCAGCTGCCAGTTGTTGGTTCAGGCCTTTTTTTAACATCAAAGAGTTCATCCATTCTTGTCATCTCTAATAGCTTCTGGACCCCTAGTTTAGGGTGTTCCAATACCACCTTGCCTCCGCGCTTTTTCATTAGCTTAAGAAAGGAGATTAGTAGTCCTAGTCCTGCACTATCAAGAAAATCCACCTTTGAAAGATTGACGACTATTTCAGTATCCTTTGGTTCTATATAATCATAAACCAGCCTTTTAATCTCATTCACAGTGAGAAAGGATACCTTCCCTTCGGCCTGTATAAAAACAGTATTCTTATTGCGATATATTTCGATAAAGCATCCCCCCTTAAAGCTGCGCTAGTAAAGGCTTTTTCTAGCTTATCAAAATTATGTTTATAATATATATACACTGTTTTCTTGGTTTAAATCTTATTTTTATTATATGCCTCTTTTTCAGATATAGTCTAGAAAACTTCTTATGAGTTTTCTAGGCCCACAGAAAGATTACGCCCATACTAGGCTCATATTAAGAAAAGACTCCGTAAAACTACGAAGTCTCGAATAACTATTCTATAATTTTATTTGGTTACCTTAAATAGACCTCTTAATCTATTAACTTCTTGTATATATGCCTGTTGTTGTTTCACTCCCATTAGATGATTAGCTATCTGTGGCTTTACTTCATCAAAGTCACTAATCCCAGGCTGCTTTTTATCAACTACTTTGATTATGTGATAGCCATACTGGGTTTTTACGGGACGACTGATTTCATTTACATCCAGTTTAAAGGCCACTTCTTCAAATTCGGGTATCATCTGACCTTTTCCAAAATAGCCTAGACTACCCCCTTGGGCAGAAGATGGGCATTTTGAATATTCTTTTGCAGCTTCTTCAAAAAACAGTCCCTTTTTTAAATCCCAGTATATCTGATCTGCTTGTTCCTTATCATCAATCAGTATGTGTTTTGCATGAATCCTTTCATTTGTCCTGAATTGATTCCTGTTCTCCTTATAATAGTTGAACATCTCTTGCTCATTAACCTCTACCTGGTCTAAAACCTTTTTAATCCCATATTGTTTTAAGAGTTCGGACTTCATATTCTCAACTTCTGCTAGAAATTCTTCTTCCTTGTCAAGGCCCCTTCCCACAGCATCTACATAAAACAATTCCTGATTAATAAGTTCTTCCACAAGTTGTGATTTTCCATCGGGTGAATTGAATTGAGCTGCTCTCTGAGGTCCTAGACTCCTGACCAGCCTATTAACATCATTTTCTGTTATCTCTCTACCTTCTACCCTTGCTAATACTTTATTATCGCTCATCTAAAAACTCCTTTGTATTTTTCGAGCATACTGATTGAATCTATAATCCAAAAACAGCAAGCCTTAATTAAACCTAATAATAACAAAGAATCTATTGTTTGTCCAATAGGTATTCCTTATTAATTTTTATGTGCTTATGGCATCGATAGTAATTATACATACACTAATATCAGCTATCTTTAATAATTTAAATGTAGCGATAATTTCATTGCATTTATCATCTGTTAGCGTCTTATAAGTATAAACCAGTTAAATGTACACAATTATTCTAATGTATATTTAACTGGTTTGTAGTCTATCCCTTCAATAGCCGGCTGATAAATCAACAATATTTCTCATCTTTTTGCCTCTCAGAAAGGCTTCTAGATTTTCAGCGCTAATATTGACGATTCGGTTGCGGGTCTCTTCCAAACTGTAGCCTCCGGATACATGAGGTGTAATGATAGCATTTTTCATCTTCCAAAGCCTATGGTCCGAGGGCAATGGTTCAGGATCCGTGACATCCAAAGCAGCGCCAAGAAGATTTCCCTTTTCCAATGCATCACACAGGGCATCCGTATCAATTGCTGTACCTCGGCCTACATTGATTATGACAGCCTCTTTTTTCATTAAGCTCAAGGTTTTTTTATTGATAATCCCATTGGTCAACTTTGTTGCGGGCAGACTCAGTGCTACTATGTCTGCTTTTGGCAACAGATCATTTAATTGTTCCATCTGGTGTAGCTCATCCAAATAATCAGGCTTGTTGGTACTCTTACGTCGGATTCCTATAGTATATGCACCTAGCGCTTTCAATCTTTTGGCAAACTCACCACCTATATCACCTAAGCCTACAATCAATGCTGTTGATTTGTAAATCGATTTGACTTTGTCTACATAACTCCATTTAGATTGGTTTTGATTATCCCTATATAGATGCAGGTTTTTATAAAGCCCAAGCAAAACGCCCAGCATATATTCCGAAATAGCCAGTCCATAGGCTCCAGATGCATTGGTCAAAATGGTATCTTTATGAAGAACCCCTTCATTTATATAATCACCCACACCGGCACTGTTTAACTGCAGCCATTTCAGATTTTTTGATTCCTTGATCATATTGACCGGCGGATTACCGATGATAACATTTGCCTTTTGAACCAGCTCAGCAGTGAGCTCTCCTCGTTTTACATAGGTAAACCTAGCAGAGGGTGCTTTGCTCTCTAGGGTGATCTTATGCTTTTCTTCTACGGGCATAACAACCAGTATATTTATGCTCATTTTTTCACTCCGTTCATATAATAATGTCCCTAAAAATCATATAACACCATTGCGAGATTGCAAATCAACAGATTTCATATTATAGGTCTCTTTAGAATTAAATATCGGATATGCTATTTAATATTGCAATTCATAAAACTCAGGTTCTTCATTAAGGAAAAAAACTCCTACACCACCTATCCCCAAATGGGAGCCTAAAACAGCCCCGATTTGAAAAATTGTAGTTTTGCAGCCTTCAATTGTATCTTTAATCTTTTCTTCTACTTTTAATGCTGTATCTATGTCATCAGCATGACTTATTCCAATAATCTGTTTCTTAAATTCTCTTGTTCCTGCCTGAACATCTCGAATTAAAGTATTAAGCATTCTTTTGCTTCCATGAATCATTTTTGAAAAAACAATTCTTCCGTCAACTACTGTAAGATATGGCTTGATGCTTAAGGCGCTACCGACGTATCCCAATGACTTAGCTATTCTCCCACCTTTTGACAGCCATTTAAGGTCCGAAATTGTGAAGTAATAATCTAAGTGATCAACCATGAACCGAATTTGCTTAATTATTGTTTCAAAAGGTAATTTTTTCTCTATCATTTTAAGTGCTTGTATAGCTATGAGCCCTGCTCCACCAGCCCCTCCTTTTGAATCTATTATTTCCATTTTTCGTTCCGGATACTTTTCTTTATAAACATTAAGTATATTTTTTGCAAAGTGATATGTACCAGACATTTTAGATGAAAAAGCCAGGTAAATAAAATCATCGTTATTCAAGACGCATTTGTCAAAAGCTTTAGTTACTGATTCAAATGATACTTGTGAAGTTTTAGGTACTTTTCCTGCTTTCATGTTCTCATATACAGTTTGTGTTTTTATATCAACACCATCTAAATAAGATACTTCATCAATTACAATGTTTAAGGGAATTACCTCAATATCATATTTATCCGTTATTAAATTATTTATATCACAAGTGCTATCAACTATTAATTTAATCATAATTAGTCTCCTTTATTTACTGTCAGGTATATAAGCCAAAATCTCTATATGATGTATAAGTTACATTGTTAATAGGGGTCTTAGGCCATGATATTTCAAGGATCAAAGAATTAGTCTCTGCTAACTATACCATATAAATAAGACTTTAGTTCTACATAGAAGTAGTCTGCCCTATTGTGCTAGTATAATATATCATTGGCTGTGTAAGATAATCTGCTGCAGTAGGTTAAATTGCATATTTCTACCCTATGCTTTGTATTCAAATATTCTTTGATTATTTTTATCAACCCAAGTCAAGTATCGCATATGCTTGTCCTTGAAAAAAGAGTACACTAAACTAAAAGGATTGCATCATGGCAATTAGCTTAGCTCTTTATATATGTTAATTATCTCGAATCTTCCATCGGATTCTATATATTCCAATACTCTGTCCAATTGCCTTATGGCATTGGATGACTGATTTGCAATACAAACAAGTCCCAATCCCGCTCGCTGCCAGGTATCCAGATAATTAATCTCAGCTATAGCCACGTTGAATTGATTGCGAACCTTTGAAATAAGGCTTTTTACAACCTTTCGCTTCTCTTTAAGGGATTGAGATTCATACAGCAATATTTCAATCTCAGCGCTGGCTATAAACATCCTCATTTTGCATACTCATCCGCTCTAAAGCCATGAACCATAGGATGTCTTCTTCCCATGCCAAAATCCCCATGACTAAGCTTAATAATGGGCGGTATTTGCCTACGCTTATGTTCTGCCCTATCTATCATGTTAATAATTCTATAAACAGTTTCCCTGTCGTGTCCCTTGGCTATAATCTCCCTCAATGGCATTCCATCTTCAATGTACATTTCTAAGACATCATCTAAAATAGAATAGGGGGGTAGTGAGTCCTGATCTTTCTGGTCATCTTTTAACTCTGCCGTAGGCGCTTTGGTAATAATATTGTTAGGGATTATCTCAGCATCCCGGTTTATATATTTACATATCTCATACACCCGGGTTTTAAGTATATCTCCAAGAATAGCAATCCCGCCGCAGGAGTCTCCATATAAGGTAGAGTATCCCACAGCGACCTCCGATTTGTTGCTAGGACAAATCAGCATTCTTCCCTCTCTGTTGGATAAGAACATTAAAATATTTCCCCTAATCCGGGCTTGAATATTTTCTTCGGCTAGGTCCTGGCGAATTTCTCCTTGGGGATTGAATATTCCCATATAGTCATCAAATACCTTCTCAATAGAGATTTCCCTATACTCAATACCCAGGTTTTGGGCCAGCCCTCTAGCATCCTCCAGGCTTTCACTAGAAGTATATCTAGATGGCATCATAACCCCCAACACATTCTCCGGACCTAGTGCTTCTGCTGCGATACAAGCCACCAAAGCAGAGTCTATGCCTCCACTTAGGCCAAGGAGGGTCTTGCTAAAGCCGGACTTGTGGAAGTAGTCCCGAACTCCAAGGACTAGACCACCATACAACCAGGAAATATCCTCCTTCCAGCTTGCTATTTCAGGGTATGAGCTTTCAGTATCGTATACAATCATATCCTCTTGGAATGTCTTGCCGCGAAGGATTAACTGACCCTGGCTATTATAGATCATGCTAGATCCGTCGAAGACCAGTTCATCATTGCTACCTACCTGATTGGTGTAAATAAAGGGGATGCCATACTTTTTACTATAGTGGGAAACCATATCCATCCTGGTCTGATGTTTCCCATAATGATAGGGTGAGGCCGATAGGTTTATAAATATATCAGGCCTATCTTCATATAGTTCATCCAAAATAATTCTTGAATATCTTTTATGGCCGAACAAATCTTCATCATTCCATATATCCTCGCATATAGATACACCTAACCTTATTCCACCAAATTCAAGGCATTTTACCTCTTTTGACGGCTGAAAATATCTTGCTTCTTCAAAGACATCATAGTTGGGCAGCAGACTCTTGTCCACCCTTCCTGCAATTCTACCATCATGGATTAATAGGGCACTGTTATATAATAGATGCCCCTTTGCATCATCAATCACCGTACCTAACATTACTCCTATTCCCTCAGTAGCATGAATTATTTCATCTAGGGCCCTATGGCAGGCCTCTAAAAAATCGTCCCTCAAGAGCAGATCTCTAGGTGGGTATCCAGTTAAACTAAGCTCTGGAAAAACTACCAGATCACACTTTTCCTCCCTTGCTCTATTGATATATTCTAAAGTTTTTGATGTATTACCTTTCAAATCCCCAATTTTGGGGTTATACTGAGCTACAGCTATCTTCATTTCTTTATCCTTCCAATCCCAAAAGTTTATTGACTGCATAAGCCATCTCATTCCTGGAACACTTGATATGGTGCAGTATAGGTTTGTCTTTTAAGTCCTTCAGCCCTATGGGAATCTCCATTTTGGATAGGCTTGCTAGGGTCTCAAGCACTTGAAATTCATCCTGATCCTTGATGTCTTGCTGACCTAAAATAGCACGTAGTACATCCTCAGGAAACTTAAAGGGGCTGGCAGTAGATACTAGCATGGTTTTTCTGGTATCCTTGGTCTCTTTTCTATATTCATCGTAGACCCATTTCCCAACTGCCGTATGAGGATCCATTACATAGTTATAGTCATGGTAGGTCTCCCTGATAGCCTTCAAGGTTTCCTCCTCGCTGGCAAATCCTCCCCATAGATTGGCCTGAAGCTTTATTAGGCTTTGATCATCCAATACATACTTGCCACTTTCCTTCAAATTTCCCATCCATTTCTCTATTTGTTGATGCTCTCTATCACACAGTTCAAATAATAGTCTTTCCAAATTACTAGATATTAAAATATCCATGGAAGGGGAAATGGTTCTATAGAAATCCCGCCTACTATCGTATATCCCAGTGTTTATAAAATCCGTAAGGACATTATTACTATTGGAGGCACAAATAAGTTTACCTATAGGAATACCCATATTCTTAGCATAGTAAGCAGCCAGAATATTGCCGAAGTTACCGGTAGGCACTACAACATTGAATTCTTCTCCATCTTTCAAGGCTTTATTCTTAACCAAATCTATATAGGCCGATACATAGTAGACTATCTGGGGTACCAGCCTCCCCCAGTTTATAGAGTTGGCCGATGAAAACCTTTTACCCTGCTTTTCCAAGCTATCTATAAAATCCCTATCGGTAAAAATAGTTTTTACTCCTGTTTGAGTATCATCAAAGTTACCCTCCAGAGCTGCTACATGGACATTGCTACCCTCTTGGGTAACCATTTGCAGTTTTTGGATAGGGCTTACTCCCCCATGGGGATAGAATACTATAATCCGAGTGCCATTCACATCCCTGAACCCCTCCAAGGCAGCCTTACCCGTATCACCTGAAGTGGCCACTAGGATTACTATCTCTTTATCATCCCCTGTACGAAGGGCAGCAGTGGTCATTAAATGGGGTAGAATCTGAAGGGCCATATCCTTAAAGGCATAGGTGGGCCCATGCCATAGTTCCTGAACAAAAAGATCATTATCCAGGCCTATTATAGGGGCTATCTCAGGCGTCTCAAAATTATCACTACGGTAGGCGGCTTCAACAATGGATTGCAGATCACTCTCACTATAGTCAGTAAGAAATAAGGAAAGGACTTTAAAGGCACGCTGCCTATAATCCATTGCCTCCATCTCTTTCATATCAGACCTAGTAAGCCTGGGTATCCTCTCCGGTACAAATAAGCCACCTTCTCTTGATATGCCCTGCTTAATAACATCCATAGAATTCATCTTTAAACTACTATCCCTAGTGCTTAGATAAAACATCTTTTAACTCCACCAATCTTCCTAGTATTATTTACTGGATACCAGCAATTATAGCCAAAAACAAAATAAAAAGACTAACTTCCCTGTTAGAATAATACTCATTGAATATAAACATCCTTGTTTATTGATGCTTCATTTCTTTCTGTCAATTATATCCTACACAATAAGTGCCGTCAATACAGACCAAACACCCCAAAAAAAGCAATAAAAAAACTCTCCATCTTATAATTCTAGGAAAGTATCAACTCAAAAACTTTATTAGCTAAATCAATGCCAAACGAAAAGCCAAGGGTCTGGTGTTCCCTCGGCCTCCGAACTTGCTCTTTTTCTACGCAATATACTCCTTCAAAAAGGTAGGAACGCTATCAGGATCACCATTCATAGTAATAATGAATCTAATATTAAATTTCTTGGAGATACTATCTACATCCGATAAGAAATCTGCAAAACTTGTTATATCCTCCTTGATAAACTCTAACAGCCCATCGATATAGATCCTTTCAATATCATAGTTCTGTGCAACAAGCCCGTTCAAAAAACCATAGAACATCTTGAGGTCTTTTATATCAAATTCTCTAAGCTTTACTAAACGAATCCTATGGTTCAGCTCAAACATTCTACGTTTCTCTCCACTAATAAAAACAATCTCGCCCTTAGTCTCATCTAATGCTTTGTTAGCCATGTTTACCAAGGTCTTGGTTTTGCCGGTACCCTTGCCACCGACCACTGCTTGTATCATGTTGACCGCCTCCCACCATATTGTTTTATTGTATTTGATTGGTAATTACATTATAACATATTAGAAATTCCTTTACCATAGTAATAGAACTTTATTTTCTTAAGTCAGATATTTGGATTACCAAAGATACCAAAACACCCGGATCTATAAACCCTTTCGGCTATCTTCTCGCGATCTCTTGTATAAATTCCCAACTCCTTCATCCGCTCAAAGTAGGCCGAACCAGAAAAGCTATACTTTCTTCTGCGCCCTTCCTGACTTTCTGTCTCTCTATTGGCAAAGGCTATAGCATCCCCTACTGCCAGGCTAGATGGCAATACAGTTTCTTTGTCACCAAATATGTATCGAGCCCCATTGTAGCCAGCCAATACTCCTGTACAGATAGCCTCTGTATGTCCTACTAGGGGCCCGGCCTTTTCCCCAGCACAGTAGAGATTCTCCACACCTTTTACCTTCATAGTGTTATACCGGGGTGCCATCTCACAAAATCTAATGGAATTGCCAATACCTGCTGCATAGGGATCATACATTCTCACTTTTTCAAACCCGGATATCTGCCTTAAATATTCCAAAGGAAAGAAGCTGGTCATCATCTTGGCATTCCCAGTATCAAGGAGGATTATATTATGGGAAAAATCTACTAAGTTATATTGCTGGCAAACCTTTTGATTTAAATCCAGGACTATCTGCCCCCTTATCCTATCCGGTATGGGAATAATAGCCACACCCTTTAGGTTAAGATCCCTTCTAATCTCAGGAGCCAAGGATTCTTTGAATAGCTTACAGGCTCCACTCATAGCACCGGGAATGCCGTTAGGTCTCTCTCCTACTATCTCTTCTATCCCCGCCAATTGAGTCAAGCTTATCCGTCCACCGAAACTTGGGCAACGGAATATGCACATGGCACATCCATTCCCCCACTTAACACAGTTTCTTGTAGGCCCAGCAGTCCCAGTAGTATCGATAAAGACCTCCCCTTCAATTTCCTCGCCATGGTCAGTGATTATGCTATTTATCCTCCTGCCTTCCATCTGAACGTCTTTTACCCTGCACTTATACCTGATGTCCACACCGTATTTCTTTACAAGCCGCTCCACAGCGTAGCCAATCTTTAAAGTATCGTACAGGGAAGCATGGGAGTGGCCGGGAAAATCTATATTTCTATGTCTGGCCAAACTATCAGTGACCTCAAACAGCTCACCCGCTCCCATAACTAGCATTTCCTCAGCAGCTGTATACCTTCCATTGTTACGCATTATTCCGCCTACCAAGCCGCTGCCAAGTAACATATCGGTTCTCTCAACAAGGATAACTTTTGTACCCTCTTTGGAAGCTTGAATGGCGGCGGCACATCCTGCCCAGCCACCACCTACTACTATTACCCTATTCAAATCTCACTACCTCCCCTAAATATGCTCTGATATAGCATATTCAAGAGACAGCCTAGCCTTTCTTATGTTGTCGTTTTCTTTGGCTAATATTTAAGATTTTTTTCCGAATTCGAATATCCTTAGGTGTGACCTCTACCAGTTCATCATCATCGATAAATTCTAAGGCCTCCTCCAAGGACAACTTCCGAGCAGGGGTTAGACGCAAGGCCTCGTCAGAGCCTGCAGCACGGATATTGGTTACATGTTTCTTTCTGCAAACATTTACATCCACATCCCCCTGCCGATGATTCTGACCTATGACCATACCCCCATACACCTTTGTTCCAGGCTCAATAAAGAGGGTGCCTCTCTCTTGAGCATTGTATAGGCCATAGGTAACAGCTTCGCCTTGTTCATAGGCTACCAAGGAACCCTGCTGCCTGGTGGGGATCTCCCCTTTATAGGGTTCGTATTCATTGAATATAGAGTTTAATATTCCTTCCCCTCTAGTGTCAGTCAAAAACTCGGAACGGTATCCAAACAGTCCCCTTGCAGGTATGGAAAATTCTATCTTTATTCGACCTCCCTTGCTCTCCCCCATACTGAGGATCTCTCCTTTTCGTCTTCCCAGCTTCTCTATCACTGTACCCATATATTCATCGGGCACGTCTACCAATACTCTCTCCATGGGTTCATGTAATTTTCCGTTTATGGTTTGGTATATGACCGTGGGCTTTGAAACTTGAAATTCAAACCCCTGCCTTCTCATATTCTCAATCAGTATAGAAAGGTGGAGCTCCCCCCTACCCGATACCACAAAAGCATCGGGAGTGTCGGTTTCTTCTACCCTAAGGCTTACATCGGTATATACCTCCTTAAACAGCCGATCTCTTAAATTGCGAGAGGTGACATACTTACCATCTTGTCCAGCAAAGGGGCTAGTATTTACCGAAAAGGTCATAGACATAGTAGGTTGAGATATCTTTACAAAGGGTAAAGGCTCTGGGCGTTCTACATGGCATATTGTATCACCTATATTTATGCCCTCTACTCCTGATACTGCTACAATATCTCCCACTTGGGCATGCTCAGCAGGAACCCTCTCCAAACCGTCAAATAGATACAGGTTAGTTATCTTAACCTTAATATCTTCTCCACCATCATTATTACATAGCAAAGCTTCCTGGCCTACCTTTATTTTACCCCTATCTATCTTGCCTATTGCTATCCTTCCAACATAATCGTTGTAGTCTATCGTAGATACTAGCATCTGAAGGGGAGCTTGGTCGTCTCCCTTAGGGGCTGGTATGTTTTCCAATATGGTTTCAAATAGGGGAATCATATCATGTCCCGGCTCATCTATATTCAGAGAGGTTCTTCCTTCCCTTGCCGATGCAAATACAAAAGGACAATCTAGTTGTTCCTCTCCTGCATCTAGATCTATTAATAGCTCTAGTACCTCATCTACTACTTCCTCCGCCCTAGCATCCGGTCTATCTATCTTGTTAACAACCACGATTACAGGATGCCCAAGTTCCAATGCTTTGGACAAGACAAATCTAGTTTGAGGCATGGGTCCTTCAAAAGCATCTACCAGAAGAAGTACACCATCGACCATCTTCAGCACCCGTTCCACTTCGCCTCCAAAATCCGCGTGGCCAGGGGTGTCAATAATATTTACTTTTATATCCTTATATGATACTGCAGTGTTTTTCGATAGTATGGTAATCCCTCTTTCTCTCTCTATATCGTTGGAATCCATCACCCTATCCTCAACCTTCTGATTTTCATGAAATACACCGCTTTGTCTCAGCAGTTGATCCACCAAGGATGTTTTTCCATGATCTACATGAGCAATTATAGCTATATTTCTAATATCCTGTCTAATTTGCATTCTATACCTCAATCCTATCTAAATAATCTTCTTTTCTAGTTACAACAACACTAACTTAGTCATAACTCTTGAACCAGCACAAGAGCTTTCTTAATCAGGGAACAATTATATCAGCATACTAGTGTAAAATCAATAACAGCAGCACCTTAAAAGGTGGATAAATCTAGTCTAATTATCCCCCATTATATAAAATGTCCTATTAAAAGTGCGTACCATTTAAGTACGCACTCTATAATTTTATATAGTTTTCTCTTGCTCTACTCTTGCTCTAATTATTTATTAAATAAAGCTCCCTTAGTTCTTAATTCTTTACTTACTCTTTAATTATAGCAGGGTTTCGTATAAAGGGCTCACTAAACTCAAGGTTTCCAAAGGTTTTGACATTCTGGCCATCCACCAAAAACTTCACTTCTTTGACATTTGAGGTGTTAACCGGATCAGTTAGAGAATTAACTACAGCGTATAAAGCCATCAAAGCTCCAGTACTTCCCATCTTGTTGCCATCAAGCTTTGTAGGAAGATCCACCATCACCCTGCTGCCTCCTTCATCCATCCATACTCTTATGTCGCCTTTGGAAATATCAGCTGGAAATACCCCTTTATGCTCTGTATTGGCTCGTGGCCCCCCTATCAATTCATCTATAATAGTTTTTGCTACCTGTACATTTCCTCTACTCATAGCCCTATAATCAGCAATCAAATGAGTAGCATTTTCATTGGCAAAATATATCTTTATCTTCTTTCCCAATTTATTAGGAAAGTCTTTTGTAGTCAAAGGCTTCCTCAAATCCACGCTATATATAGGGGCATCCGTATAGTTGCCGTTCTTATCTTCATAAAAGATTTTTACGCCCTTAACATTGTTTAAGTCAGACAGGCTATAGACAATAGAGCTTAAGATAATAGCCTCCTTATCCCTATTTTGTCCATCCTCGTCTTGGATTTCTTGGAAACCCCTATTTTTATCCCCCCTAGAAACTTCATCACCTTCAAAAGGAGATTTGATTTCCTTTGAAAAATAGAGGGCCACTACTTTTGAATCTTCCTCATCCCCATCCAAAAGGTTTGTTTCTAGCAATTTGGTCCCTTGAGGAATAACCGAATAAAGTCCCTCTGATTGTTCTACTGGTCCTTTTATAAGCTCTTCCACTATAGCCCTAACTATACCTTTATTTTTAACCTTTATGGTTCTAACCTCGGATAATAGGTAGCGTCCTCTAAAATCCCTAAAAAACAGCTCCCTATTGACCTCTTTTATGGTGTCTTGTTCCTTTTGTCGGTTTTTCTCCGCCAACAATTCATCTATGTTATTGGTTGATCTGCTTAGTACTCCCAAAGGCTCCCCTTCTGGTGTACCATCCCCAGTTAGTTCTTTGCCATTAATGTTTATCTTAACAAATTGTACATCTGCCCGCTCAGTAAGAGTATTTGTCAAAGCTGTATATGCAACCAATAAATCCTCAGCCTTTAAAAATTCCTCAGACAGATTGACGGTAACTATATTGTCAGACTGGTCTGTATTAATGATTCTGGTGTCCCTTGGTATAACTGGCTGAAGATCATCTGATTCAGGTCCCTTAATCAAAGCCATAACTATTTCATCAATGGATAAGTTAGATTCTAAGGTCATTATATTTCGAGATTCGCAAACCAGCCTATTGTTTTCCTTATTCCAAAAATATAAGGATATGCTTTGTTGTGCCACAGAACTATCATCAGCTTTCACATCTTGAGAATTTTCTTGCATTAAAGACGAACTAAACTCTTCCTCATCGGCGGATTTATCCGTCTCTTTCTTTATCAATCCTTCCGGTGTTCTCCCAGTCCTTACACAACCCGCAAAAACAGACAAAAGCAAAGCTGTTATACAAATCCATACTATTTTCTTCAAGATATCTCCCCCTGTCCTGTCAACGCAGGTCACTAACAAATTCGGGCAATTTAACCTTCCAAATATTGTCTTCGTTTACTACGGTGATCATATCATTATGCATTTTTTCCTTTTTACCTGAAACAAAAGTAACGCTATAGGATACTGTAACAAATGCCCTGCCGTCCGGTTTAATCTCTTCATCCAGAATAAAAATATCATCTAGCTCTATCCCGCTAACTATAGCTGGCCATAAACTGGCCAATTCCTCCTTTGAAGGAAGGGAATCTTTGCTCATGGTCTCCCTAGCGAGCAGTGAATAAACACTATCCCATCTAGGTTCTCCTATCAATCCTTCAAAAACCGTCTGCACTGATTTGGCAGGGGTTAGAATATAAGATCTCTCTCTGGACAAAGCCATCATAACAGCACTAGTTACTTGTGTCTCATCCGATGTGGATATTTCAGGCAACATCAAAGCTTCAAATTCCTGACCCATATCAGCATGGGATATTGCTCGATTTTCGACCAAGAATTTTACCTGATTTACCCCTTCTAGTTCAGTTAGTGAGTTAACAATAGAATAAAGAGCCAATCGTTTCATCTCGGCCTTAGCGTCATTTCTCTTATCTTCCGGAATTTCCTCTTTACCAGGTATTCCGGCCAAGTTAATATCCCCAGTAAACTCCTGGCTAAGGTTGACAAATACGGTTTCCTCTTTGCGAGTTACATCTAGAACCCTAACGTCCGGCGGCATTATGTCAACGCGATCGTGTTGACTAGGGCCTTTTAATAACTCTTCTACCACCAGCTGTTCCCAAGATTGTTTTTCACGCACAGCTGACCTAACCTCAGGTACTAGATAATCAGAATATCTATGCTTAAAATAGAGGGTAATAGTGTGTTCCTCAGGTCTAGGAGCTGGATCTATAGATAGTACCTTCTCCTGAGCTGGTGGAATATTATCCTCATTGTTTTTATCATAATCTCCATGATAATCTCTTTCTCCTATGGCGCTGCAGCCAGTAAATATAAGAACTAACAGCGTCAATAGAATTGTATGCCAAATATTTTTACCCAATGCTTCATCTCACCTCCAGCAGTTACTGGGTTACATAATAGGATAACATCATTATAGAAGACTTAGTTTACAAAAGGTTTAAGCAAAGTTAACAAATCCATGAAAGTATAATCTATTACTCCTCCTCTCGCAAGGGTAAATGTACAAAAAATGTAGTTCCCCTGCCTTCTTTACTATCCACTCGTATGTTTCCGTCATGCATCAATATAATCCTATGGGTAATAGACAGACCAAGTCCTGTCCCTCCCGTATATCGTGACCTGGCTTTGTCCACTCGGAAAAACCGGTCGAATATATGGGGTATATCTTTGCTGGGTATACCAATCCCTGTATCGGATATTTTAATGATAGCTTGATTATCTCCCTTATGGACATCTACCATAACCCGTCCGCCCTCAGGTGTATACTTTATGGCATTATCTACCAGGTTGCTAATTGCTTGTTGCAATTTAGAAGCTTCACCCGCAGTCATTATCCCTTCCTCAAGAACAGTATCCAAGCTTATATTCTTCTTTTCGGCAAGGACTCCCAAGCCTTTAACAGTCTTGCCCACTAGATCTGACAGATTAATAGGCTCTGTCTGGTCTAGCTCTTCGTGATCATCCATTTTCACCAGGGATAATAAATCCGTTATTATGGCATTTAAGCGGTCAATCTCTTTATTTATATCATTTAAAAATTCAATATATATCTCTGGCACATCCTCTCCCATATGGATTAAGGATTCTGCCAAAACTTTAATAGCACTAAGAGGTGTTTTGAGTTCATGAGAAGCATTAGACACAAACTCATTCCTTGCCCTGTCTAGATTCTCTAGCTTCTCGCTCATAGTATTAAAGGCATCTCCTAGTTCCCTAAATTCTCCTCCACCCCTAACTTTAACCCGCTGCCCAAAATGACCCTGTCCCATCTTTCTAATTACATCTGTTAAAGATTTTATTGGACGAGTTA
>JAAYTG010000023.1 GCA_012518075.1 Clostridiales bacterium
GACCTTGAAGATAATTTAAAAACATTTAAGATAAGAGTATAAATTGACAAAACACGGAAAAAAACACAAATATATAGACTTTAAATAAGGAGATATAGGAAGTTTTTTTGTGATGTGTAATAAACACATTATTTTTTTAATATATTTCGTTAAAAAAATGACAACTCCAAAAAAATATGTTACAATATTGATGGTTTTTTTAAAGAGCATAAAATATTATAAAAATATTTATTATTTTCCTTAAAGGAGGGGGCTAAATGTCAGATATAGCTTTAGACCAAAAAGAAATGTTTGATGAACTTCAAAAAGTAATCGATCAATGGAAAGGTAAAGAAGGTCCACTTATGCCAGTCCTTCATAGTGCTCAGGAGATTTTTGGTTGCTTATCCTTGGATGTGCAAAAATATATATCTAAAGAATTGGATATCCCTGTGAGCGATATCTATGGAGTTGCAACCTTTTATTCTCAGTTCACACTGAAACCAAAGGGCAAGTATAAAGTAGGCGTATGCATGGGTACAGCTTGCTACGTAAAGGGATCTCAGGCTATCTTAGATGAGCTGTCCAAGGAGTTGGATATGAAGCCAGGAGATACGACTGAAGATGGTCTATTCACCTTAGAAGCTACCCGATGCTTAGGAGCATGTGGATTAGCACCTATTATTATGATAAACGATGATGTCTATGGGCGATTAGAAACTAAAGATATAAAGGAAATAGTCGCCAAGTATAAGGAATAAGCATCATGCAGGATCTATCTCTACACTTACTGGACCTGATACAGAATTCTATAGTAGCTAAAGCTAACCTCGTTAAAATAACCATTCATGAAGACGAGAAAAAAGATTGGCTTCATATAGCTATAGAGGATAATGGTAAGGGGATGGACCAAGAGACCATAAAAAAGGCAATTGATCCCTTTTACACCACGCGAACAACCCGAAGGGTGGGTTTAGGTATACCACTCTTTAAGGCTACTGCTCGAAGATGTAAAGGAGATTTAAAGCTAGAATCTACAGTAGGCAAGGGAACCC
Organism: Clostridiales bacterium; assembly: GCA_012518075.1. Taxonomy (GTDB): domain Bacteria; phylum Bacillota; class Clostridia; order Caldicoprobacterales; family UBA3941; genus JAAYTG01. Next base: position 1,035 of record JAAYTG010000023.1, read on the forward strand.
GAATAGAAGCTAGGCTACAACTTGGACATATAGATCGGCCTCCATTTGGGAAGCTGGATGATACCATAGTAACCTTGATTCTATGTAACCCTGAGATAGACTTTGTATACAGCCATAATACTAATTATGGGGAATTAAAACTGGATACTAGGGAAATTCGTAATGTAATAGGAGAACTCCCTATTGATCATATTGAAGTAATAACTTGGATTCAATCCTATATTAGTAAGGGGCTTAATGAAATAAATGGAGGTGTCCAATAATGAAAACCTTAAAAGAATTAGAAGAAATTAGACAAAGAACCTTAGAATCTGTCAATCTAAGAAAAGATAGAAAAGGAGCAAGAGTTGTAGTTGGAATGGCTACTTGTGGAATATCAGCAGGTGCAAGACCAGTACTCATGGCCTTTGTAGAAGAGATTCAAAACAGGCGTTTATTAGATGCAACCGTTACACAAACAGGATGTATTGGCGTATGCCGTTTAGAGCCAATGGTAGAAGTCTATATGCCTGGTGAAGAGAAGGTAACATATGTAAATATGACTCCTGAGAAGGTTAAGCGAGTTGTTTCAGAACATCTAGTAAACGGTCAAGTTGTAAGAGAATTTATAATAGGAGCAGTAGAGAAGAAGGATTAAGGAGTAAGGAGGTTGGAAAATATGGAACTTTATCGTTCTCATGTTTTAGTTTGTGGGGGAACAGGTTGTCATTCCTCAGGCTCATCGAATATAATAGAGCATTTCAATAGAGATCTAAAAGAATATGGTATAGACAAGGAAGTACAAGTGGTACAGACTGGTTGTTTTGGGCTGTGCGAAGTAGGACCTATTGTTATAGTTTATCCAGAAGGAGCATTTTATAGCAGGGTCAAGGACGAAGATGTAACTGAAATTGTATCGGAGCATCTTGTAAAGGGAAGAATCGTCAAGCATCTTTTATATCACGATAGCATTGACCAGGATGAAGAAATCAAATCCTTGGACGAAGTACCATTCTATCAAAAACAAGAGAGGATAGCTTTAAGGAATTGTGGTGTTATCAACCCAGAGAGCATTGATGAATATATTGCCTTTGATGGTTATAAGGCACTGGGTAAAGTATTAACAGAGATGACTCCTGAAGATGTAATTGAGACCATTAAAGCTTCTGGATTAAGAGGTCGTGGTGGAGCAGGTTTCCCAGCGGGATTAAAATGGGAGTTTACCTATAAAGCTCAAGGAGATAAAAAATATATAGCATGTAATGCTGACGAGGGAGATCCGGGGGCATTTATGGATCGTAGTATTTTAGAAGGTGACCCTCATGCGGTAATAGAAGCTATGACCATTGCTGGATACACCGTTGGTGCCGACCAAGGTTATATCTATGTTCGTGCAGAATACCCAATTGCTGTAAAGCGGATGACTATAGCAATCGCTCAAGCACGGGAATATGGATTACTTGGAAAGAATATTCTGGGAACAGACTTTAGTTTCGATCTTGAAATAAGATTAGGTGCAGGAGCCTTTGTTTGCGGTGAGGAAACTGCTCTCTTGGCGTCCGTTGAGGGAGATCGAGGTGAACCAAGACCCAGACCACCATTCCCTGCGGTGAAGGGGCTTTTTGGCAAGCCTACCTTGCTCAATAACGTAGAGACTTATGCCAATATCCCACAGATAATTATAAATGGACCTGAATGGCTACAGGCCATTGGTACAGAGAAGAGTAAAGGAACCAAGGTTTTTGCACTAGGTGGAAAGATTAATAATACCGGTCTGGTTGAAGTACCGATGGGAACGACCTTGAGAGAGATAATCTATGAAGTAGGTGGAGGAATCCCCAATGGTAAGAGCTTCAAAGCAGCACAGACTGGTGGTCCTTCAGGAGGATGTATTCCTGCACAGCATCTAGACACACCTATAGATTATGATTCTCTAACTGAAATAGGTTCCATGATGGGCTCAGGTGGACTGATCGTAATGGATGAAGACAACTGCATGGTTGATATTGCTAGGTTTTTCCTGGAGTTTACAGTTGAAGAATCCTGCGGAAAATGTCCTCCATGCCGTATAGGTACCAAGAGAATGCTGGAGCTATTGAATAAGATAGCTGAAGGTAAAGGTGAGGAAGGCGATATTGAGAAGCTGATAGAGTTGGGTGAAGGAATAAAAGTTGCTTCACTATGTGGCCTTGGCCAAACAGCACCTAATCCAGTATTGAGTACTATAGAGTATTTCCGAGAGGAGTACGAAGAACATATTAGAGATAAGAAATGTAGAGCTGGAGTCTGCCAGGCACTTCTTCAGTACATTATTATTGAGGATAAGTGTAAGAGCTGTGGACTTTGTGCAAAAGTTTGCCCTGTCAATGCGATCAGTGGACAGAGAAAACAGCCCTATGTTATTGACCAAGATCCCTGCATAAAATGTGGAGCTTGCATGGAAAAATGTCCTTTCGATGCTATTGTAAAAAGATAAGTTGGGACTAAAAAGGAGTGAAGAAGCATGGAAATGATTAAAGTTAGAATAGATGGCGTGGAAGTAGAAGTACCTGCTGGTACGACTGCTTTGGAAGCTGCTAGAGTTGCTAATATAGATATACCTACTCTATGTTATCTTAAAGATATAAATGAAATTGGTGCATGTCGTATGTGCTTAGTAGAGGTAGAAGGGGCTCGTTCCCTCCAAGCCTCCTGTGTATTTCCCGTGACAGATGGCATGAACATAAAGACTAATACACCAAAGGTTAGAGCAGCACGAAAACTTAGTCTAGAATTAATCCTGTCCAATCATGACAGAAAATGCTTAACCTGTGTTAGGAGTCAAGACTGTGAGTTACAGGATCTCTCCAAAAACCTTGGAGTAGATGAAATAAGATTTGAGGGTGAGCGTAAAGACAGACCCGTGGATTCAATTTCGTCATCCATCGTTAGAGATCCCAACAAATGTATCCTTTGTAGGCGATGTGTAGCCGTTTGTAGAGATGTTCAGGGAATCGGAGTAATCGGTGCAACTGAAAGAGGCTTCGACACCATGGTTGAACCGGCTTTTGATATGAGTATAAAGGATGTACCTTGTATCAACTGTGGACAGTGTATTGCGGCTTGCCCTGTAGGTGCTTTGAGGGAGAAGAATGATACCGAAAAGGTATGGGAAGCCCTAAACGATCCGGATCTGCATGTTGTTGTACAAACTGCACCTGCTGTTCGTGTAGCTTTAGGTGAGGAGTTTGGCATGGAGATGGGGACAAGAGTTACAGGCAAGATGGTTGCTGCTCTCAGAAGATTGGGCTTTGACCGAATATTCGATACGGACTTTGCTGCTGATTTGACTATAATGGAAGAAGGAACGGAACTCCTGGGTAGAATCAAAGATGGTGGTAAGCTGCCAATGATTACCTCCTGTAGTCCAGGTTGGATTAAATATTGTGAGCACTATTATCCAGAGTTTTTAGATAATCTATCCTCTTGTAAGTCCCCTCACCAAATGATGGGTGCTGTAGTTAAAACCTATTATGCAGAGAAGAACGGTTGGGATCCTTCGAAGGTCTTTGTAGTATCCATTATGCCATGTACAGCAAAGAAATTCGAAGCTCAGCGTCCTGAACTAAGTGCAACAGGTTACCCTGATGTTGACGTGGTGCTAACCACTAGGGAAATGGCAAGGATGATAAAAGAAGCTGGTGTAGAATTCACTAAGCTTCCTGATGAGGAATTCGATCCTGCCCTTGGGGATTCCACAGGAGCCGGTGTTATCTTTGGTGCTACTGGAGGAGTTATGGAAGCTGCACTTCGTACTGTACACGAATTGGTTACCGGTGAGGCCATGGACAATATTGAGGTTCACGCCGTTCGTGGAGTCGAGGGAGTAAAAGAGACTGAAATTCAACTTGGAGATATGACTGTACGTGCCGCAATAGCACATGGTACAGCAAATGCTAAGGCTTTACTAGAGCAGATAAAATCCGGTGAAAAAGACTATCATTTTATCGAGGTAATGGGATGCCCGGGTGGTTGTGTAACCGGCGGTGGACAGCCTATAGTAAAGGCCAAGACATATATGGAAAAAGACCCCAAGATAGAAAGGGCCAAGGCTATATATGAGGAAGATAGGGACCTACCCCTTAGAAAGTCCCATGAAAATCCATCGGTAAAGAAATTGTATGAAGAGTATCTAGGAGAGCCTAACAGCAAGAAGGCCCATGATATCCTCCATACTCATTATACCGAACGAAACATATACTAGAAGCTGAAAGCTAAATGAAATATATCTGAAACAGAAGGAAGATGCCTATAAACACTGATTTATAGGCATCTTTCTTTGGTTGCTTGTAATTAGGAATTTATTATACTATAATGGTAAAGGAAGATTTGTAGGAACATACGTTCACATGACTGGGAGGTTTATTTATGGATAAGGCTTATGATGCCAATGATATAAAGATATTAAAGGGTTTGGAAGCCGTTAGAATGCGTCCGGGAATGTATATAGGAACGACAGGTTCTAGGGGACTACATCATTTGTTATGGGAAATAGTTGACAATGCTATAGATGAAGCTGCTAACGGATTTGCTAGCAAGATAGAGGTTACATTAATGGATGATGGCAGCATAATGGTAGAGGACAATGGAAGGGGAATACCAGTAGATATAAACGAGACAATGAAGTTATCCGGTGTAGAAGTGGTCTTTACCCAGCTGCATGCCGGGGGTAAGTTTAATAATGAAAACTATAGCTACTCGGGGGGTCTTCACGGGGTAGGTGCTGCGGTAGTTAATGCTCTATCTAGATGGTTAGAGGTGGAAATAAAGAGGGACGGCAAGATCTATAAACAGCGTTTTGAGAGCTTATATGATAAGAATACTAATAAGATAGCAGCCGGTGCTTCTGTTACAGGGCTGGAGGAAATAGGAGAAAGCAAGGAGACAGGAACTAGTATTCGTTTTTTACCTGATGATAGGATTTTTGATGATATTAAGTTTAGTATTGATACTATAGCTAAAAGACTAAAGGAGTTAGCTTTCCTAAATAGGGGCATTAAGATAATCTTAAATGATTTAAGGAAGGATCATGATCAAGGACAAGACACTAGAAAAGTCTTTTTATACAGTGGTGGAGTGATAGATTTTGTTGAATACATAAATGAGGATAAAAATACAATTCATCCTGAGATAATATTCTTAGAAGGAGAGAAGGATGATATTTCTGCTCAAATTGCAATCCAATATACCGATTCATATACCGAGAGCATATTCTCCTATGTAAATAATATTCCTACCAGTGAAGGTGGGACCCATGAAACAGGATTCAAAAGTGCCATAACGAAAGTGTTAAATGATTATGCTCGTAAGTTTAACTATTTGAAGGAAAAGGATAAGAATTTAAGAGGAGAGGACTTTCGTGAAGGTATGACAGCAGTTATATCTGTAAAGATGCGAGATATTCAGTTTGAAGGGCAGACAAAAACCAAACTGGGCAACTCCGAAGCAAGAACTGCATTGGAGACTATTGCAACGGATCAGCTTGTATACTTTGTAGAACAAACTACTAATGATCATGTTATAAAGCTTATCATTGAAAAAGCTATTAAGGCTGCTAAGGTTAGGGAAGCCACACGAAAAGCGCGGGAAATAACCAGGAAGAAGAATAGCCTGGAAAGCGCTCCCCTAGTAGGCAAACTAGCTAGCTGTACCGGTAGAAACGCTTCCATAAATGAGCTCTTTATAGTAGAGGGAGATTCAGCAGGGGGTTCTGCAAAACAGGGTCGAGATAGACGATTTCAAGCTATTTTACCATTAAGGGGGAAGCCCTTAAATGCAGAGAAAAAAAGGCTTGATCAGGTTCTAGGAAATGAGGAGTTTCGTACCATTATTTCCGCATTGGGCACGGGCATTGATGAGGACTTCAACATAAAAAACCTAAAATATGACAAGATTATAATCTTAGCTGATGCTGATCAGGACGGCGCTCATATCCGTGCCATATTGCTTACCTTCTTCTTTAGGTATATGAAGGAGCTAATTACCGAGGGACATGTATATATCGGCCTTCCTCCCCTTTATAAAATATCCAAAGGCAAGACAACAGAATATGCTTATAATGAAGAGGAACTAAGGGAGAAGATAAAAAAAATAGGGAGAGGATACACGGTTCAAAGGTATAAGGGCTTAGGTGAAATGAATCCAAGTCAATTGTGGGAGACCACTATGAACCCCAAGAACCGTTCTATTATTCAAGTTAATATAGAAGACGGGGCCCAGGCGGACAAGCTGGTAACAGTATTGATGGGGGATAAGGTGGATCCTAGGCGTGAATATATTAACACCTATGCTAACTTCAATAAAATTGATGTTTTTCAGGATATGGGGGTATAGTTGATGGCTAAGAATAGAAAAGCAGTGGATGAGTTTGCTCAAAATAAGGATTTAATTATAAAAAAACCTCTGGAGGAGGTAATGCATGAATCCATGATGCCCTATGCAGAGTATATTATATTGGAAAGAGCCCTGCCTAGGGTAGAGGATGGATTGAAGCCAGTTCAACGGAGAATTTTATATACCATGAATGAGCTGGGTATAACTCCAGAGAAACCTCATAGAAAATCTGCTAGAATAGTGGGAGATTGCTTGGGTAAATATCATCCTCATGGCGATACATCGGTATATGATGCAATGGTAAGAATGGCCCAGGACTTTGTTATGAGGGCACCCCTTATAGATGGTCAAGGGAATTATGGGTCAGTGGACGGTGATACAGCCGCTGCCATGCGTTATACGGAGGCTAGGATGACTCCTTTGGCTATGGAACTCTTAAGGGATATTGGCAAGGATACTGTGGATTTCAGTCTGAACTTTGATGATACCCTTAAGGAACCCAATGTGCTACCTGGCCGCTTTCCCAACCTCCTGGTCAATGGCGCCTCGGGGATTGCCATAGGCCTAGCTACCAATATTCCCCCTCATAATTTGGGGGAGATTATTGATGGAGTAGTACTACAAATGGAGAATCCAGATGTTTCCCTAGAACAGCTACTAATCCTTATTAAGGGGCCTGATTTTCCTACAGGTGGAACCATTATAGGCCAGGATGAGATTCGCAAGGCTTATAAGACCGGCAGGGGTAGAATAATTATCAGAGCCAAGGTAGATATTGAGAAGGCATCAGGAGGAAAGAAATTATTAGTTATAAAGGAACTTCCCTATCAAGTTAATAAGGCCACACTATTGGAAAAAATTCTAAAACTCAGCGAAGAGAAAAAGGGCGTTTTAACAGGCATTGCTGATATTAGAGATGAATCGGATAGGGATGGAATTCGGGCAGTCATTGAGGTCAAAAAGGATGGGGATGCTGAAAAAATTCTCAATTATCTATATAAGTATTCTGATTTACAGGTAACCTTCGGAGCCAATATGGTAGCCATCGCCGAGGGAAGGCCTCAACAGTTGGGACTAAAAGAGATTATAGGTCATTATATTCAGCACCAGAAGGATGTGGTTACCCGGCGAACCCAATATGATTTGGACAAGGCCAAGGCCAGAGCCCATATCCTAGAGGGACTTATAATAGCCATCAATAATATAGACAGAATCATTGCCATAATACGAGGCTCTAAGAATCCCAATATTGCTCGAAAGAACTTGATGGGAGAGTTTAAACTCACGGAAATCCAAGCCCAAGCTATATTGGACATGCGACTGCAGAGACTAACTAATATGGAGATCATTACCCTAGAGAGGGAATATAAGGAAATCAAGAAAACCATAGAAAAACTTGAGGCAATTTTGGGATCGGAAAAACTTCTTATTAGACTAATAAAGAAGGAACTATTAGATATTAAGAAAAAGTATGGTAATCCAAGGAGAACAGAGATCATCAAGGATAGCTCCGAGGCAGAAATAAAGACCGAAGATCTAATCCACATAGAGGAATGTGTTGTAGTCCTTACTCGAAATCAAGATATTAAAAGGGTGTCTCAAGCATCTTTTAACAGATCCAGCAAGGATGTGGAACTTGTAGACACCCGGGAGATGGATTATATAGAGTTTTTGATAGATTCCCAAACCGACCATAGGATACTGCTGCTTACGGACCAAGGTAATTGCTATAGCTTAAATTCTTTAGAAATACCTGAAGCGAAATGGCGAGACAAGGGTGTCCAGCTGGTAAGCTTAATCAAAGGCTTTGAAATAAGGGAGAAGATAGTAGCCCTTTTCTCCGTGAAGGAGTTTTCTGAAGATCTCTTTATCCAATTTTACACAAGTCAGGGAATGATAAAGAAAACCTCCTTAGTGGAGTACGACACTAGGAGGAGCAAAATTCAGGCCTGTGGATTAAAAGCTAAAGACTATGTGATAGGTGCGGATTTAATAGCTCAGGACGAGGAAGTAATGCTTATTACTGCTAATGGTATGAGTATTAGGTTTAAGGACAGTGAAGTAAATGCAATGGGTAGAACAGCCAGAGGGGTAAAGGGCATACAACTAAAGGATGGAGATAGGGTAATCTTTGGTGCGCAAATAGAGGAAGAAGGAGACATGATAGTAGTAACGGATCGGGGCGTGGGTAAGCGGACCCCTATAGCAGATTACCAGGCCCAGGGCAGAGGAGGAATTGGGTTTAAAACCATTACCTTCTATAAGAACAGAGCAAATGGCAGATATATAGTAGGTGCCTTCTATGCAAAAGAATCCTATGAGCTGATAATGCAGCAAAGAGATGGTAGCATTACAAGGATTAATACCAATGAGCTTCCTAGGGCACCGAGAGAAGGCAGAGGAAGCTCTGTAGTGATGGTCCTTATGGATAATGCTGTAGAGCATGTCTATAGGAATTACAATGAGTAATATGACTATTAAACCTTCACTTCATAACTGTTTTGGAGAAAAACTAAGGCTTATTACATTCGGAAAGCCTGTTTATTAAGTAGAGCAGGGACTGAATCTTCATTCAGAGCCTGCTCTTTTTAGAGAATAGTATTTTGAGGATGTTGTTTATAGGCTGTCCCCGAAATCCTCACGGAATTTTTGTGCAAGTTTAATTTGCCAGTCTGATACAGGAGCCAGCCTTCCGAAAAAGAAGCGTAACACCTTGGGTTCTTCAACAAAGGTCAAACCTTCAATAAGTCTTCTGTTTTCATAGAGCCAGGAAATGCGATCCACGGCATACTGTACCTGGGATAGGGTAAACACCCTGCGAGGTAATGCCAAACGTACCAGCTCCATATTAGATAGGGTTTCGTTTCCATCTTCATCTCTTTGTTCTGACATGGTTCCCCGCTCCATACCGCGAATTCCGCCGGCAATATAGATTGCAGCTGTCAATGCCCCTGCAGGGTATTGCTCTTGGGGAATATGATCCACAAACTCCATAGCATCTACATGACACCCTAGGCCCCCTGGAGGGGTTACTACAGGAATTCCCCTTTGCTCAAGCTCTTTCACCATATGGGCAATAAATTGGGGCCCTTGGTCGATGACATTCATATCCATGGTTTCCTCTAGACCTACACTTATGGCTTCCATCTCGCGGACTGACATACCTCCATAGGTAAGAAAGCCTTCATACAGAGGTACCATTTCTCGCATGCTGTCTGCTAACTCTGGTCTACTAGTACAAATACCCCCACCTCTAGCAGCACCAAGCTTCCGAGCAGAGAAATAGATGATATCGGATAGATCTGAAATTTCACGGGTAATCTCCCTAATGCTCATATCTCGACAGGATTCCTCTCGCACTTTTATGAAGTATAAGTTGTCCTGCAGGAGACTAGCATCAAGAACTAGCATAGTACCATATTCATCGCATACTTTACGCACTTGCCTCATATTTTCCAGTGAAAAAGGTTGTCCACCGATTAAGTTTGTGCCAGCTTCCATACGTATAAAAGGAATGTTATCTGCACCTACCTCTTCAATAAGTGCCACCAACTTATCTATGTCTATATTTCCTTTGAAAGGATGGTTGCTTTTAATATTCAATGCCTCGTCCATAAAAACTTCTTCTACGCGACCACCATTTACTGTAATATGGGATTTGGTGGTGGTAAAGTGATAGTTCATGGGAATTACAGAACCTGGTTTTATAAAAACCTGTGAAATAATGTTTTCGCAAGCTCGACCTTGATGTGCCGGAAGAAAGAAATCCTTCCCGAAGATCTCTTTAATCTTTGATTCTAGGCGGTAATAAGTTTCTGAGCCGGCATAGCTATCATCAGCTACCATCATGGCCGCCAACTGGCGATCACTCATGGCATTAACACCACTGTCGGTGAGCATATCTAGGAACACATCACGGTTACGTAGCAAAAAGGTATTGCTTCCGGCCTCCTGTATAGCCTTCACCCGATCTTCCACGGGTATTAGATTTAATTTTTGAACGATACTCACCTTGTGCATTTCTAAGGGTAGATTTTCCCCTTGATAGAATTTAATATTTGACATGATCAAGTCCCCCATTTCTATATATTTGATTTCATATGAGTGGGCTTGACGCAGGATAGGGAAAATTAAAAACACTCCAATTGGAGTGTGGTTGTATGAATGAATGATTCTACCACCCTACCATCCTACATCATAAAGATAAACACTTAATATCCTACCCATTCTACAAACGCTATAAATGTGACAGAATTAAAACTTCAATTCTTCCACATTTTTGCGTTTCCCTACAAAAATAATTGTACCGTAGTTGAACAGAAATGTAAAGGCAGATTTTAATACAAAAAAGAGAAAGTTCTAGTGAGATTAAAAACATGTGGCCTGACCTGAGATAGAATTTCTGATATTAATTAAGCTGGAAAAAAGGTTAATAGTCATAAGTAAGGTCATGGATAAATAAAGTAATAGAGGAGATGACAATTACCTGTAAGAAGGGATGGAGGTTATAAGAAAGTGCGGGTTATCTACATATCGCGTAGAAAAGTAGCAAAGGTATTGCTGATATTATGCCTAGTTATGACATCGGTGGTGTATTCTGTGAACATTAGGGATAGTTCCATCGCGGTCTTCTTAAATTCAAATAGGGAGTTACCCATATACTGCGTTGAAAGGGACGACAAGAAGATATCTATTTCCTTTGACGCAGCCTGGGGCACCGAGTTCACTGATGAGATACTAGAGATACTAGAGGCTAGGAATATAAAAAGTACATTCTTTCTAGTTGGTTTTTGGGTAGATGCCCATCCTGACAAGGTTAAACTCATTGCAGAAAAAGGGCACGAGATTGGAAATCACTCTACCAATCATCCTCATATGAGTAAGCTAAGTAAGGAGCAGATAGTTAAGGAAATTAAAACCACCCAGAATAAAATAGATGAACTTGCTGGTCAAAGAGCAGTAAAGCTAATTAGACCTCCCTATGGAGACTATAACAATCTGCTTATCAATACATGCAGAGAAATGGGATTTTACCCAATTCAATGGGATGTAGATTCCTTGGATTGGAAGGAGTTAGGGGTAGATCATATGTACCGGCAGGTAACAGAAAAAGTAAAGCCAGGTTCAATAGTCTTGTTCCACAATAATGCAAAGTACATAACCCAAACCTTACCCTCTATATTGGATCAACTCCTTAGCCAAGGATATGAGTTTGTTCCCATATCACAACTGATATACAAGGATAGCTATGATATAGATCATACCGGTATGCAGAAGAAAACAATTCACAAGTCATATTAGACTAGAGTTATGAATAAAGATAGAAATAATATGGTGTTTGGGAGGCCCTGCAAGGTGATTATGAAATGCGAACAAGCATGGATACAGGGGAGAAAGGAAGGGAGAGACCGTATGATGGAGCACGTAATGGAAAACAATAAGGTTGTGGTAGCGGGTAGGGTGAATACACCTTTGGTATATAGCCATGAGATGTTTGGTGAAAACTTTTATCAATTTGATCTAGCAGTACCACGCCTTAGTAGTTACATTGATTTGTTGCCCGTTACCATATCCGAACGTTTGATGGGAGGGGTTAATCTTGCTCCTGGAACGGAGATAGTAATAGAAGGTCAGCTAAGGTCTTATAACAAATTTATAAATGGAAGTAACAGGTTGGTCTTGACAGTATTCACCAGAGAAACATATCTGAAGAATCAAGACATAAAAAATCCCAATCAAATATTTCTAAATGGATTTGTTTGCAAAGAACCGGTATATAGAACTACACCCTTTAACAGGGAAATAACTGATATTTTATTGGCAGTTAATAGAGCCTATGGGAAATCCGACTATATTCCTACTATAGCATGGGGGAGAAATGCACGATTTTCACAACACTTGAGGGTAGGGGATAACATCAAGGTCTGGGGAAGAATCCAAAGCCGAGTTTACCAAAAAAAGCTTCCAGAAGGAGAAGTAGTGGAGAAGATGGCCTTTGAGGTTTCAATATCTAAAATGGAAGTGGTTGGGAAAAAGAAAGAGCCTTGATAAAAAACCTGAGTAGACTCAGGTTTTTTATATTGTGGATTCTAATCTACTATGTTAAAATAATAGTATTATGAAATACAGATAGATGGTTAGTTAGTCCCTTGTACTAGCCAATTTTTGAGATATTCATAGACCTATCAACAGCTCATCATAATTATGTAATGGTAATTATTCTACTAGAGCAGTAGGTTAAGTTAGCAAATTATGTTCGATGGGGGATTTAGAGCCTCCGGAGTTGCTATTAATATAGATTCTATAGGAATGTTAAATCTTTTACTAATGAAATACAGTGTGTTGCCAGGCTGTATCATATAGTTCATGTTAGTTATACATTCCTATCATTACAGCTTTTTATATAGTGAGTGCAGCAAGGGGGAAACCTGTGATTTTTTAGGAATTTGGTTAAGGAGGGATATAATGCAATATAAATCTAAATTTCAGAGTTTACAAGTGGACGAATTGTTTGAAGCCATCCTTGAACTTGAGACCATTGAAGAATGCTATAGGTTTTTTGAAGATATTTGTACCATAAACGAAGTTAAGTCATTAGCTCAAAGATTAGAAGTTGCCAAGATGCTTAAGAGCAAGAGGACATATCAGGATATAGCCGATGAAACTGGAGCTAGTACGGCTACCATAAGTCGGGTTAACAGGGCATTGGTTTACGGCTCTGACGGATATAATATCATATTGGACAGGTTATCAGATAAGTGATTAGACACTCCGAAGGGGTGTCTTTTAAATAAGGTTGGAGGTTATCGATGGTAGACACACAGTATTTAAACCCACAGCAGAAGGAAGCAGTACTACATACAGAAGGTCCACTTCTAGTTCTAGCAGGTGCAGGATCTGGTAAGACCCGGGTCTTAACCTATAGGGTGGCCTACTTGGTTGATAAACTAAAGGTTAGGCCTAGAAATATTTTAGCCATTACCTTTACTAATAAGGCAGCCAAGGAGATGAAAGAGCGTATATACGACCTAGTAGGAAGTGAAGCAGATGATATTTGGATAAGTACTTTTCATTCTACTTGTGTTAGAATTCTTAGAAGAGATATTGACAAAATCGGCTTTACACGAAACTTTGTTATATATGATGCAGATGATCAATTGACCCTTATAAAGGATTGTATAAGGGAATTAGATCTTAATGAAAAGTATTTCAATGCTAAGGAAATTCGCTCTAAAATTGGCGGGTTAAAGGACAAAATAAAGAGTCCGGAAGATTATAGGAAGGAGATAGAAGGCCAATTTCGAGAGGAAAGAATTGCTGATGTTTACAGACTATATCAGGATAAGTTAGCCAAGAATAACGCCTTGGACTTTGATGATCTAATAAATAGAACCTTGGAGCTTTTTTCTCTAAAGCCTGATATACTGAATTATTATGGTTCTAAGTTCCAATATGTGCTGGTAGACGAATACCAGGACACTAACCATGCCCAATATATGTTAGTCAAACTAATCTCAATGAAGCATGAGAATTTATGCGTGGTAGGAGACGATGATCAGTCTATATACGGATGGAGAGGTGCTGATGTTCGGAATATTTTGGAGTTTGAGAGGGACTTCCCCAATGCAAAAATCATTAAACTAGAGGAGAACTACAGGTCGACTCAAGTTATCTTGGATGCAGCTAACGAGGTAATAAAGAACAATAGTGACCGGAAGGATAAAAGGTTGTGGACCCAGAAGGGACAGGGCGGTAAGATAATAGTACATAAAGTACCTGATGAGCGTGAGGAAGCCGAGATTATATGTCAACATATTCATAAGCATATTGTTAGTGATAATAAAAATCCTGGGGATTTTGCTATCCTTTACAGAACAAATGCCCAATCTCGAGTCATTGAAGATGTTCTTATGAGATATGGCATCCCTTATCGAATGTACGGGGGCTTGCGATTCTATGATCGTAAAGAAATAAAGGATATCATTGCTTATCTCAGGGTAATTGCAAATCCGGCTGATGATGTAAGCCTAAGAAGAATTATAAATGAACCAAGGCGAGGTATAGGCAGAGTTACTTTGGGTGCTTTGGAAGATGTAGCAGCTAGAGAAGATGAGAGTATATTTAGTATAATCTTGGATTTAGATCAATATAAAAATTTCACCCCTAGAGCCAGCAAAAAGATTATAGAGTTTGGAGAGATTATTTCAAACCTTATAGCAATGAAAGAGCTTATGCCTTTGACGGAATTTATCGAAAACCTGCTGGAGCATACTGGATACGAAAAGGCATTGCAGGAAGAGAGAACTGCAGACGCTGAGGCTAGACTTGAGAATATTAGGGAATTCCTTTCAGCAGCAAAGGATTTTGAAAGAGATTACCAGGATGCGGGGTTGGTAGAGTTTTTAGAAAATATAGCCTTAGTATCTGACCTTGACAGCTTGGGCGAAGGACAATCTGCGGTCAATATGATGACCATGCATTCAGCCAAGGGATTAGAATTCCCTGTAGTATTTATCGCAGGCATGGAAGAATATCTGTTTCCTCACGCCCGTGCAATGGACTCTGACCATGAAATGGAAGAGGAGAGAAGGTTATGTTATGTAGCTATAACCAGAGCTGAAGAGCAGCTCTATCTTTCCTATGCTGACAATAGGAACATATTTGGGAACTACACACGAAACATGCCTTCCCGCTTTTTAGACGAGATTCCAGATAACTTGATGGAGTTAAATGATCAAACCAGAGGGAGTATGTGGACTAGGGGTAATGAAGTGAGTATAAAAACAAAAGCACATACATACAACAGTGTGAGCGTAGAATCTCTAATGGGATCCAGGTCAAAAACAAATAAGCCTCCTGCCAGTTCAAACAGGGGAAGTCAGGGGGATAGGGGATTTTCTTTAGGTCAAAAGATTGTGCATAAAAAGTTTGGTAGGGGTACAATAGTGGCTATGGATGGTAGCGGAGAGGATCAGGAAATTAAGATTGCCTTTGATCAGGGAGGTATCAAGAGTTTTATGGCCGTGTATGCCCCTATAAAAAAGCTAGATTCATAGACAGCTTTGCAAAAGGATTAACCTATAAATTGCTATGTGGAGGATATAAGATATGGACAAATATAGTATTCAACAGCAGATTGAAGAGCTGCGGACCCAGATTAGATACCATGACTATCAATACTATGTACTGGATCAACCGAGCATTACCGATGGTGAATATGATTCCTTGGTCCGTAAGCTAATGAAATTGGAAGATGAGAATCCAGAGTTTTACTCCTCTGATTCACCTACCCAGAGGGTGGGCGGACGGGCGGTTGAGGCTTTCGGAACTATAGAACATTCGTCGCCCATGCTTAGCTTAGCTAATGCATTTGCGGCGGAAGAACTGTTGGATTTTGATCGCAAAGTAAAGGCTATAGTAGGCAATAATGTTGAATATGTGGTTGAGTTGAAAATTGATGGCCTATCGGTATCCTTGGTATATGAAAATGGACGGTTTGTAAGGGGATCTACTCGTGGCGATGGACAGGTAGGTGAAAACATAACGGAAAACCTAAAGACTGTTAGATCAATACCTCTTGTATTAAACAATCCTTACTCTATGGAGGTACGCGGGGAAGTATATATGCCCAAAAGCCATTTTGAGAAGCTGAATCAAGAGAGGATGCTAAATGATCAGCCCACCTTTGCGAATCCTCGAAATGCAGCGGCCGGGTCCCTAAGACAATTGGATCCCCGTATTACTGCTTCTCGCCACTTAGATATATTCCTATTTAATTTGGAATCCTTGGAGGGGCAAAGCATTAATGACCATATAGAGAGTATGAAGATTATGAAAGAATCGGGTCTTAAGACCAATCCTTACCTATATAGGACGACATCTATAAATGATGTTATAAAAGAGTGCCAAGAATGGACAGAAAAAAGGCATGACCTTCCCTTTGAGATTGATGGCCTTGTCATAAAGGTTAATTCCATTGCCCACAGGCAGCAACTAGGCGCTACCTCAAAAACTCCCCGATGGGCTATTGCATATAAATTTCCTGCAAAGCAGGAGAAGACCCGCATAAGGGGTATAGAGATACAGGTAGGCAGGACAGGTGTGCTGACCCCAACCGCCATATTGGATCCAGTCTTAATAGATGGTTCAACGGTATCTCGAGCAAGCCTACACAATGAAGACTATATAAGAGATAAGGATATCCGTATTGGGGATTATGCCATTATTCAAAAGGCAGGAGATATTATTCCAGAGGTAGTCAGGGTCCAGAAGGATAGGCGCACTGGAGATGAAAAGGAATTTACTATTCCAAAAACTTGCCCTGTTTGCGGAGCCCATGCTGTTAGATTGGAGGGAGAGGCAGCCGTCCGATGTACCGGGAATGCATGCCCTGCCCAGCAGAGACGTTTGATTATCCATTTTGTATCAAGGGATGCTATGGATATCGTGGGATTAGGCCCTGCTCTAGTTGACCAACTGCTAACTAAGGAGCTGATCAAGGATTCCGCTGACCTATATTATTTGAAATATGAACAGCTTATAAACCTTGAGCGTATGGGAGATAAGTCTGCAAATAATCTCCTAAAATCCATAGAGGAAAGCAAGGAAAGAGATCTAGAGAGACTACTCTTTGGATTAGGCATTAGACTAGTGGGTGTTAGGGCTGCCCATTTGATTGCTGAAAAATTCAAAACCTTAGACAGTATAATGGGAGCTAGGGAGGAGGACTTTTTAGAGATTGATGAAATCGGTGTTAAGATAGCCCAGAGCATAGTTGAGTTTTTTAAAGAGCAGCAAAATCTAAATCTTATAGAAAAGTTGAGGAATGCAGGAGTCAATTTTAGACAGAGATCCATTTTATCCAGCCAGGATATGGAAGGTACTAAGAAACAATGGCAGGACAAGAACTTTGTTCTTACTGGAACCCTAAAAGATTACACTCGCAGTCAAGCAAAGGCCCTTATTGAAGAACGTGGCGGAAGGGTGACAGGCAGTGTAAGCAAAAATACAGATTACCTCTTAGCTGGGGAAAAGCCTGGAAGCAAGCTGGATAAAGCAAAAGACTTGGGTATTATCATCATAGACCAAGAAGAATTTAAATCAATGTTGTAATTCATATGGCTATGGTGCAAACTCAAGAATTATAGCGAAGCATTTGATTTTATAAGATAAGATCCCATTATCTCTAGTAATATATGGAAGCACACCAGTAATAGTGGTTAATTTGGCTCTTGTTTACTAATAGGCCTTGAAACTAGAATAAAAACATGGTTTAATTATATTATGTAATGTTACAATTTTATTAATTATTAATGAAATTGTAACGAAATATAAATTTCATTAAGGGGGTGCAAGGATGACGAAAAAAACGACATCTAGGGTACTTGTACTTGTATTGGTCTTATTAATGTTTTCAGGTCAAGTTTTTGCCTCTAGTGGATTATTGAGGGTTGGAAGCAGAGGCAGCGCTGTTGTTAATCTTCAAAAACAACTCAATTCCCTAGGATACAATGCGGGAGCCGCTGATGGGATCTTTGGTAGTAGGACGAGGTCTGCGGTGATGAGTTTCCAAAGAGCTAATGGCCTAGCTGTGGATGGGATTGTAGGCCCTGCTACACGAGCCAAGCTAAATGCAAGCCCAGGATCTGCAAATAAAACAGAATCAAAGCCTCAAAATCCTCCTACAACTGGTGGATCAAATGCAGCGCCGATAACTGGACTTTTGCGCCAGGGTAGTCGAGGTAGTCAAGTTAAGACTCTGCAAGAGCGTCTCAATTCCTTAGGCTACAATGCAGGTACTGCTGACGGAATCTTTGGCAGCAGAACAAGGTCCGCCGTAATAGCTTTCCAGAGGGCTAACAAGCTGGCAGCAGATGGTATAGTAGGCCCTGCTACAATAGCAAAGCTTTATCCGCCTACATCCGAGTCAAAGCC
>JAAYTG010000167.1 GCA_012518075.1 Clostridiales bacterium
CCTGTGTAGAACTTTTGCAGGCAGGCTATGAAGTTGTAGTTGTAGATAATCTAAGCAACAGCAAGGAAGAATCTCTAAAAAGAGTAGAGGAAATTACAGGAAAGAAACTAGAGTTTTACAAGGCTGATCTATTAGACAGGCAGGCTCTTGAAACTATATTTAGAGAGCAATCTATAGATGGGGTAATACACTTTGCAGGTCTGAAGGCGGTTGGAGAATCAGTATCTATGCCCCTTCGATACTATCATAATAATATTACAGGCACCCTAATGCTCTGTGAGATGATGCAAAAATATGGAGTGAAAAATCTAGTTTTTAGCTCGTCTGCAACGGTGTATGGTAATCCTGACAGGGTGCCTATAACTGAAGATTTTTTTCTATCAGCAACCAATCCCTATGGGCAAACCAAGCTCATGATTGAACAGATATTAAGGGACTTATACCAGGCTGACAACAGCTTTAATATAGCTCTCTTAAGATATTTTAATCCTGTAGGCGCACATAAAAGCGGACGCATAGGAGAAGACCCCAATGGTATTCCCAATAACCTAGTACCTTACATTACTCAAGTGGCTGCAGGTAAGCTTGATGAGCTCAAGGTGTTTGGAAATGACTATCCTACCTATGATGGTACTGGGGTTAGGGATTATATCCATGTAGTGGATTTAGCCATTGGACATCTGAAAGCTTTGGATAAACTCAGAACAAACCCCGGTGTGGTCATTTATAACTTAGGCACAGGACAGGGCTATAGTGTCCTTGAAATGGTTGAGGCTTTCTCCAAGGTAACAGGAAAAAATATTCCTTACAGGATAGTAGAAAGAAGGCCGGGTGATATCGCTGCTTGCTATGCTGATCCGACAAAGGCAATGAAAGAGCTGGGATGGTCGGCAAGCAAAGGTTTGCATGAAATGTGTGAGGATTCTTGGCGATGGCAATCCAATAATCCCAGAGGATATGACAATTGAATTAGATAGGTAGTTGACTTTTGACAGGTCACATGAAAGGCCTCGGATGTAGCACTTATATCTATAGGATGAATACTATTTAATATAGGAGAAGTGGATGCTATGGTATATAGCAGACATGCATATAAGTGCCCATTTTTACAAAAAAATAGGGAGGAGGCAAAAATGTGGACAATATATCAAGAAGCATTTATGAAAAGGCATTCAATAAATATCAAGAGGCTAAAGAGGCAGTAAGCTGGGTACAAGAGAGATTAAATTACCATGGTTATAGACTGACAGTAGATGGGATATGGGGAGACAAGACGGAGAATGCGGTCAGGCAATTTCAAAAAACCAGAGGGTTAGTGGTGGATGGAATTGTAGGCAAAGATACTAGAAAAGCATTGGAGGTTCAAGTGGCTCATTTTAAGGATTCGGAGTTTAAATGTAAGTGTCCGGGTTGGTGCAATGGATTACCCAGCAAGGGAGTAAGTAAGGGGTTTCTATTAAGGCTGGAGCAGGTGCGTGCCGAGGTTAATAAATTATATCCGGATCCAAGTGGCAAAGGTAGGCCAGTAATAATAAGGAGTGGATATAGGTGCGAAAGATGGAATAAGCAGCAGGGAGGGGCAGCTAAGAGCCAGCATATGATATCAAACCCCTTAGCAGCTGCTGACATACTGGTACCGGGTGTCACACCTAATAACCTAGGGAATATATGTGACCGTATATTTGACGACGGTGGAGTAGGATTGGGTGGAGCTACTATTGTGCACGTGGATAATCGAGGTCAGCGAGCCAGATGGTGGTATAATTAACCGATGAATTTATTTGACTTTATCTCCAAAAAGCTATATCATTTTAGTATTAAAAACAATTGGAGGTAATAATATGTCTGAAACTATCCTTAGAGCTGAAAAAAGAAACGAAACTGCTCGTAAGGTGAGAGATAATGGTTTTGTTCCCGGAGTAATTTATGGAACAGGCGTTGAAGGCGGAATGCCTATTAAATTTGATGAACGAGAGCTTAACAAAAGCTTGAGAAGTCAGGGAATGAATCCTAGAATGACAGTAATGTTAGGCGACGAGCAAAGAAACGTTATTATCAAGGAAGTTCAAAGAGAACCCATTAAGGGCAATGTGCTTCATGTAGACTTGCAGGCCATAGCTGTTGATGAGGTTATTAGAACCACCATTCCTGTCCTTTTTGAAGGTAGGGAAGAGGTAGAAAGTCGTCAGCTATTATTAGAAGTTTATCTGTTTGAAATCGAAGTTTCCGGTCCTGCCAATATAATTCCTGATTCCATTACCGTTGATGTTACAGGAAAAGAAGGTGGAGACACTGTAACCATGGCAGATATTGAACTGGATTCTCGGATGACACCAGTAACTGCTCCAGATGAGGTTTTAGCTGTTGTGACTATGCCTGAGATGGAGGTTGCAGAGAGTGATGATGAAGCAGAGGATGCCGATATAGATGTTGATGCGGGCACATCAGAAGATTCAGAAGAGCAGGAAGAGTGAATATAAAAGGAAACCTCTAGTCACCATATTAATAGACTAGAGGTTTTTTTATGGAAAATAAGACTAATTTATAATACATAGTACAGCTGTTATTATAACAATACACCCTATTAAACTAAAGAAGACGATTACGCTTTCCTTTTCCTTTGGGTTAAGTTTTGATTCGTTAGGCGGTGCAAATCGGTCTTTCTTTGTAAATATTTTTTTAAGGCCACTGACTACAGGCATATCTACAATACTCCTTTAATAATCCTATCTATGTTAACAATTATTTGCAAACTGAACAAATTATACATTTTTGTGGATAATAGGACAATAGTCTAATGGAACTATTCTGGCTAGCGCCTTCTAAAAATCACTAATAATGTCTTATAATATACAATATTTTGTATTGAAAGGGTAAGTTTTATCCCCTACAATGAAATCAAATAAATTAAATGGAGGCTGTTAGGCAATGGTATATCATGTAGCAAAAACTGGCTCTGATCAAGGTCAAGGTACAAAGCAAGATCCTTTTCTAACTATAAACAAAGCTGCTTCTGTTGCAGTGGCTGGGGATACAGTTATCGTCCATGAAGGAGTATATCGTGAATGGGTCAAACCCAAATACAAGGGATTAAGTGAAAAGCGAAGAATAACCTATCAAGCGGCAGAAGGCGAGAAAGTAATTATCAAAGGATCAGAACGGATTCAAAACTGGGAAAATGTCGAAGGCAATGTTTGGAAATGTCAATTGCCCAATACATTCTTCGGTGACTTTAACCCCTACAAAGAGGAGATATTTGGAGACTGGTTGGTGACAGTTGAGGAGACCAAGCATTTAGGGGATGTTTACCTAAATGGCATGTCTTTTTATGAGGTTAGCTCCTATGACCAGTTGATTGATCCGCCCATTAGGACAGAGGTATTTCAGCATTGGCCAGAAGGGATGGTTCCTGTCCGCAATCCCCAGCAGACCCAATATGTTTGGTATGCAGAAGTAGATGCTGATGCGACAACTATTTTTGCAAATTTCCAAGGTGCTGATCCCAATGAAGAATTTGTTGAAATCAATGTCCGAAGGTCATGTTTCTATCCTACAGAAACAGGGATAGATTATATTACCGTAAGAGGTTTTGAAATGGCACAGGCAGCAACACCATGGACACCTCCTACAGCCGATCAACCAGGATTAATAGGTCCAAATTGGAGCAAGGGTTGGATTATTGAGGATAATATCATCCATGATGCAAAATGCAGTGCTATCAGTATCGGTAAGGAAGGCTCAACAGGGCATAACTATCGTTCTATCCGCAAGGACAAGCCCGGATATCTCTATCAGCTAGAGTCTGTATTTAGTGCTAGACGCAATGGCTGGAGCAAGGAAAAGATTGGTTCACACATTATCCGAAATAATACTATCTATGATTGCGGACAAAATGGAATTGTTGGTCATCTAGGATGTGTATTTAGCGAGATTTATAATAACCATATTTATAACATCGCTATAAAGTATGAATTTTATGGTCATGAAATTGCGGGCATTAAACTGCATGCAGCCATAGATGTTCAGATCCATCATAATCGTATTCATGATTGCACATTAGGATTATGGTCGGATTGGCAGACACAAGGAACTCGAATCAGCAAAAACCTATTATATAATAATAGCCGCGATCTTTTCGTAGAAGTAAGCCATGGACCATATATGGTAGATCATAATATCCTAGCTTCTGACTATGCAATAGATAATATGGCACAAGGTGGCGCTTATATCAATAATCTGGTTGCTGGGATGATGGTCCACCGGAAGGTATTGGAGCGTTCTACTCAATATCACCTGCCACACAGTACCAAAGTTAAAGGTTTTTCATTTATCTATGGTGGGGATGATCGTTTTTACAATAATATTTTCATCGGAGGAGATGGAATAGAAGATGTTGGAACCTCCCATTTCAAAGGCTATGCTACTTCCTTAGAGGAGTACATTGAAAATGTTCATAAAGAACACGGTGACCATGTCAGGTTCAACGCAGTGGAACAACCGGTTTATATCAATAATAATGCTTACTTCAATGGAGCCGAGCCCTTCGAAAGAGAGAAGGACAAGCTGGTCGAGGAAGGATTTGATCCCAAGTTTAGGATTATCGATGAGGGAGAAGAAGTTTATCTTTCCTGTGAATTGCCAGAGAGCTTTGAAGGGATAGTAGGAGAAATTCATTCAACGAGTACGCTAGAGAGGGTACGTATCGTCGATGCCGAATTCGAAAATCCCGACGGTAGTGATATGATTTTAGATACTGATCTATTAGATAATAAGAAGCCTGAAAAAGGGCCACTAGGACCGATTTCACTTTTGAAAAAAGGCAAAAATTATATCAGAGTTTGGTAACACTTTAGAACTAAAAGCCTTACACC
>JAAYTG010000168.1 GCA_012518075.1 Clostridiales bacterium
AGATTGTCTGACATCTCTAAAGACTATATGCTATAATAGTGTAGAAATACTACTTAGGAGGATACGGATGATTAAAGTACTAATAATCTTATCCATAGTTGCTCTTGATCAAGTGACCAAATATTTAGCTGTAGCTCATTTAAGGGATCTAGGCACTATAGAAATAGTCAGAGGTGTATTTAGCCTTACATATGTAGAGAATAGAGGTGCCGCTTTTGGTATCCTTCAAAACCAAAGATGGTTTTTTATTGTTTTAACGATAATTGTTTGTATAGGGATAGCCTATTTTCTTTTTACCCAGTCAAATACCAGTCTTATTCTAAGGATTAGTTTAATCATGGTCCTTGGCGGAGCCATAGGAAATTTAATTGATAGGGTTAGGCTTGGATATGTAGTGGATATGCTTCATTTTACACTGATTGATTTTCCGGTCTTTAATATTGCTGACTGTTTTGTTGTTATGGGGACCATATTATTGGCCTATTACATCCTCTTTATTGGCGATAGGGTGGAGAATGAACTTGTCTAATTTGGAAAGATCAATGGAAGACTACCGAGAGTTTCATATAAAAGACCTTCATAGTGGGGAGCGGCTAGATATTTTTTTGACAGAAAAAATACCCGGAAAATCACGCTCATTTTTACAGGGCTTAATCAGGGAAGGAAAGGTTAGGGTGGATGGGAAAAAAGTTAAACCCAATTATAGGCTGAAGTATGGACAAAGGGTAGATGTCTCAATTCCAGCCTCCACCCAGATATCTTTAGAGCCAGAAAATATAGATTTGGATATAGTATACCAGGATGATGATATTGCCATTATCAATAAACCCCAGGGCATGGTAGTTCACCCGGCACCGGGAAACTGCTCAGGTACCTTGGTAAATGCTTTATTATACCACTGTGACCAACTATCTGATATTAATGGTGAGATACGGCCTGGAATAGTCCATAGGCTGGATAAGGATACATCAGGCCTATTGATGGTAGCTAAAAATAATAAGGCTCATTGTCATCTGGCTCATCAGATTGCTGAGAGAACTGTCAATAGGATTTATTGGGCTATTGTCGAGAACAATATAAAAGAAGATGAAGGAACCATAGATGCTCCTATCAAGCGACATCCTATAAACCGTAAAAAGATGGCTGTATTATCAGGGGCTGGTAGCCGCAAAGCCACCACTCACTTTCGGGTTTTAGAGAGATTCGGCGAGTTCACCTTGTTAGAAGCCAGGCTAGAGACTGGCAGAACTCATCAAATCCGTGTACATATGTCCTATATTCAACATCCAATAGTTGGAGATATGACATATGGCAGCAGGAAACAAAAGTTTAATTTAAAAGGTCAGGCTCTTCATTCTATAAGGCTGGGACTTAAGCATCCAACCACTAATGAGTTTATGGAATTCGAGGCTCCGCTCCCCAAGTATTTCACCGAACTTTTAAATAAACTTCGGAATATATCAAAATAAAATCAAAAGAGGTATGGACAAGAGAATTGGATTATGCTATAATCAAAAAAACAAAAGACCTTTAAGCTGGTCCTGTGAGTCCGGTAAGGTGAAAGACATATAAGTAGAGTGTATATACTTGTCTATTATTATGCCTTTATGACATAAACCTTACCAGTGGTAAGGTTTTTTTAGTGGGGTGATATGAATGCTAGAGAAGGCCCAGATCATGGATGAGGCTGGGATTAATCGGGTATTAACTAGGATCGCTCATGAGATAATTGAAAGGAACAAGGGGATCCATGACGTCACTTTGATTGGAATTCAACGCAGGGGAGTCCCACTTGCATTTAGACTAGCAAGCAATATCAAAAAGTATGAAGGTGTAGATATCCCAGTAGGGATCTTGGATATTACTCTTTATAGGGATGATCTTTCTACATTAGCAGAACATCCAGTTATAAATAGCACCGATATACCCTTTGATATAAATGGAAAAGTAGTAGTAATGGTTGATGATGTGCTCTTTACTGGAAGAACGGCAAGGGCAGCAATGGATGCCTTGATAGATATAGGTAGACCCAAATCCATTCAACTGGCAGTGCTAGTGGATAGGGGACATCGGGAACTCCCTATACGAGCTGACTACGTTGGCAAAAACCTTCCAACATCACGAAGTGAAGTTGTTAATGTACAAGTGATGGAAGTAGATAAAGTTAATAAAGTAACCATAGCTGAACTAGACCTTTAAGTCAGTCCCGTGAGGCTGTCAAGGGATAATACAGTATATGTCATGTATTGTGCCTTGATAGCTTAAATCAAGGCATTTTTATGCCTATATATAAATTTCAATAAATTTAGGAATTTTCAAAGGAGGATTTGCAATGCAACAGAATATCCAAGAAACAAAACTTAGTCCATGGAAAATACTTCTTCTAGGTATCCAACATGTATTTGCAATGTTTGGTGCCACAGTACTTGTTCCTGCTTTGACGGGCTTAGATCCTGCAGTGGCACTGTTTACAGCAGGGGTGGGGACTCTGATATTCCATATTGTCACCAAGGGAAAGGTTCCTGCATTCCTGGGATCCAGCTTTGCCTTTATTGCTGCTATTCAAACTGTAGTACAAAACCAAGGGATTCCCTATGCAGGTGGTGGGATAATAGTTGCAGGTTTATTATACTTGGTATTGGCCGGGCTTGTATTGATATTCGGGGTTGAGAGAATTCGTAGTTTTTTCCCGCCTCTAGTAACAGGTCCTATGATTATGGTCATTGGGTTAACCCTTAGCCCGACGATTATATCTAGTAATATAGTTGGAGCTGATATTGGTACTATTGGTCAACGTTGGGTTGTAGTATTAGCAGTGGTAGCTACCATGGTTATAGTATCTATATTCGTAAAAGGCTTCTTTAAACTAGTACCAGTTTTACTTGGAATTATCGTAGGTTACATAGTATCTATTCTATTTGGTTTTGTTGATTTCTCAGTTATTAAAGAAGCACCACTTTTTGCCCTACCATCTTTTCAGCTAGCCAAATTTGATATAAAAGCCATATCCCTTATTGCTCCCATAGCCATAGTCACCTTTATGGAGCATATTGGGGATATGACAACCAATGGTGCTGTGGTGGGCAAAGATTTCTTCCAGGACCCTGGACTTCATAGGACTTTGATTGGTGACGGTCTAGCAACTATGTTTGCAGGTCTTTTGGGGGGTCCATCCAATACTACTTACAGTGAGAACACTGGGGTGTTGGCCGTTACAAAAGTATATAATCCCTTTATCTTAAGAGTTGCAGCTATATTCGCTATAATTTTGAGTTTAAGTGGCAAGATAGGGGCTATTTTGCAATCTATTCCTGCCCCTGTAATGGGAGGAGTTAGTATTCTCTTATTCGGAATGATTGCCAGTGTGGGATTGAGAACTTTAGCAGAAGCGAAAATTGACTTTACCCATAGTCGCAACCTTATCATTATCTCATTGATGCTAGTTATGGGGTTAAGTGGTGTAGAATTCGATATCATACCAGGAGCTACCCTATCAGGCATGAGCTTGGCTGCCCTTATCGGAGTTGTTCTAAACAAGATATTACCAGAAAACATTTAATACAAAAGAGTAGTAGGAAATTCCCTGCTACTCTTTTTTTAAGAGTTTTATATAGAAAGTGGTGATGGTATGGCTTTTATGCAGAAAGATATCTTAGGGCTTCGGACTCTAAATCAGGAGGATATACTGGAAATATTGGATACTGCCAAGCTGATGAAATATATACTAGAGCAGAACAATAAAAAAACCCCTCACCTACAGGGTAAGTCCATAGTAAATTTGTTCTATGAAAATAGCACCAGGACACGACTATCCTTTGAATTGGCAAGTAAATATATGAGTGCCAGTGCTGCCAATCTTTCCTCCACTTCTAGTAGTGTAGCCAAGGGAGAAAACCTTATTGATACATGTAGGACTATTGAAAGGATGGGAGCCGATGTGATTGTAATTCGTCATCCCATGTCCGGTGCTGCTCATATGGTAGCTAGACATGTAAAATCAGCAGTCATAAATGCAGGGGATGGTATGAACGAGCACCCTACCCAAGGATTGCTAGATATCTTTACAATCCGAGAAAGCAAATCCGCAGTTCAAGGATTAAAAGTTGCCATAATCGGTGACATATACCACAGCCGGGTAGCCCGAAGCAATATTTGGGGATTGAGTAAACTGGGCGCAAAGATTACAATAGCAGGACCTTCTACATTATTACCCCCAGAATTAGGAAAAACTGGAGTTACTATATGTGGCAGTGTAGAAGAAGCCATAGAAGATGCCGATGTGATAATAGTACTTCGGCTACAAAAGGAACGGCAGCAAAAAGGGCTTTTGCCTTCCCTCAGGGAGTATTCTCAAATCTTCGGTCTTAATAAGGAAAGATTAGCCTTAGCAAAAAAAGATGTATTGATTATGCATCCCGGCCCCATTAATAGGGGTATTGAAATAACCTCGGAAATAGCCGATGGAATCCACTCTCAAATCGAGGATCAGGTCACCAATGGTGTAGCAGTTAGAATGGCACTTCTTTATCTCTTAACTCGTCAAAGGAGGAAATAGAATGTCCTTATGTATTAGAAACGGAAATATTATAGATGGGGAAGGGATTGTATTCCATAATAAAGATATACTCATAAAAAACAATCTAATAGTAGACATAAACACCAATCTAGCCCATAAAGCTGATAGGATCATTGATGCTAGTAATCTATGGGTTCTGCCTGGACTAATAGATGCTCATTGTCATCTTAGGGAGCCAGGATTTGAATATAAGGAAGATATTTCTTCAGGAACAGCTAGCGCAGCAGCGGGTGGTTTTACCAGTATTGCATGTATGCCAAATACTCTGCCCGCCATCGACAATGCAGCCATGGTTGAATACATAAAGAAAAAAGCTGCCACTCAAGGTATCGTACGGGTATATCCTATAGGAGCCATTACCCTGGGAAGGGAAGGAAAGACCATGGTAGAAATGGGGGAAATGAAAGAAGCAGGTGCAGTAGCACTATCCGATGATGGAGACCCTGTGGTTGATCCTAATACTATGAGACTTGCCTTGGAGTATGCTAAACAGTTTGGCTTATTGTTAATTTCTCACTGCGAAGATAAATCATTGGTAGCACAGGGTGTTATGAATGAAGGATATATGTCCACCTTGCTGGGGCTAAAGGGTATCAGCCGAGCTGCCGAGGAGGTAATGGTAGCCCGGGATATAATAT
The DNA here is from genome assembly GCA_012518075.1 of Clostridiales bacterium. Classification (GTDB taxonomy): domain Bacteria; phylum Bacillota; class Clostridia; order Caldicoprobacterales; family UBA3941; genus JAAYTG01. Next base: position 5,215 of record JAAYTG010000168.1, read on the forward strand.
TATCGGAGATTACAGCCTGTCCAATTCATATAGCCCATGTAAGTACCAAGGGTGCCGTGGATATTATCCGTCAGGCCAAGTCTAGAGGAGTTCCCGTAACCTGCGAAACAGCTCCCCATTATTTTTCAGCTACTGATGAATGGGTAGAGGGTTATGATACCAATACCAAAGTCAATCCACCCCTTAGAACCGAGGAAGATCTAGTAGCTATAAAAGAGGGCCTTAAAGATGGAACTATTGACATAATAGCCACCGACCATGCCCCTCATCACCGCGATGAAAAGGAAGTAGAATACGACATGGCAGCCAGCGGAATATCTGGATTTGAAACTGCTTTTTCCCTATCATACACTCATTTAGTAGAGACTGGAATCCTGTCCCTTGAAGAGCTGGTAGCCAAACTAAGCAGCATACCTGCCAAAATTCTTGGCATCCCAGGCGGAGTATTGAAGGCAGGATTACCCGCCGACATAACCATAGTTGATATAAACAGAGAATATGAAGTAGATAGAGACCATTTCTATTCGAAGGGTAAGAATACGCCCTTTCATGGAAAGAGATTAAAGGGCAAAATAGCCTATACCATAGTGGGTGGGAAGATAGTATATGATGAGGAGGATGCAAAGTGATAGATAGATTAATTGCCAAGATAATTGAAAGAGAGGCGCCTATAGTTGCCGGTTTGGACCCAAGACTTGAATACATTCCCAAATTCTTGTTGGACAAGCATTTTCGCAAAGAAACCAATTTAGACACAGCCGCTAATGCAATCCTGGATTTTAACATAAAAATTATAGAAAGCATCCATGATCTTATACCTGCAGTAAAGCTACAAATTGCTTACTATGAGATGTACGGACTGCCAGGATTAAGGGCTTTTATGGAGACCGCCAGCTATGCCAAATCAAAGGGGTTGATAGTCATAGGTGATGTAAAGAGAAATGATATTGGGTCAACTGCTGAAGCATACTCGGCGGCATATCTTGGATACACCTCACTGGGGGAACAATTAGACCAGGCTTTTCCAATGGATATTATTACTGTTAACCCTTACCTGGGTACTGACGGCATTAGACCATTTTTAGAGGACTGTAAAAAGCACAAGAGGGGAATATTTATCTTGGTCAAGACCTCCAATCCCTCCTCTGGTGAGTTTCAGGATTTGATGACTGTAGAGGGCATGAAGGTATATGAAAAAGTGGCCCAGATGGTCAACCAATGGGGGCAGAATCTTATAGGAAATTGTGGATATAGTAGTGTAGGTGCAGTGGTAGGGGCCACTTATCCTCAGCAACTTGCTGAGTTGAGACAGTTGATGCCTAGGGCTTATTTATTAGTGCCGGGCTTTGGTGCCCAAGGAGGACAGATAAAGGACATATTAGGTGGCTTTGATAGAAAGGGTTTAGGGGCTATTATAAATGCTTCTAGAAGCATAATGTGTGCCTATAGGAGTCAAGTATGGAAGGATAAGTTTAGCTCAGAAGAATTTGGCCTGGCCTCTAGGGCGGAAGTGATTAACATGAAAGACAAGATCCATCAAGGATTAATGGGTAGTGGAGCATAAAATCACAATACAAATCGAAGGGGTGAAGCTATGCCTGTAGATAAAGATATTAAAAAAGTACTGGTAATTGGGTCAGGACCCATTATTATTGGACAAGCAGCTGAATTTGATTATTCAGGCAGCCAAGCCTGTATTGTATTAAAAGAAGAGGGAATTGAAGTTGTACTAATAAATAGTAACCCTGCTACCATAATGACTGATAGCAATATGGCTGATCACATATATATAGAGCCCTTGACTCCTAAGGTAGTTAAGAAGATAATTATCAAAGAAAAACCTGATAGCATATTACCAACCTTAGGAGGACAAACAGCACTCAATCTAGCCATGGAGTTAGCAGATAGCGGTTTTCTAGAAGAACAGGGTGTTAGGCTTCTTGGTACATCCGTGGATTCTATAAGAAAAGCGGAAGATCGGGAATCCTTCAAAAAAGCTATGGAAGAGATTGGGCAGCCGGTTGTAGATAGCAGTATAGCCAGGGATGTGGATACAGCTCTAGCTTTTGCAAAGGAGATTGGTTATCCTGTGGTCGTTCGCCCCGCTTACACCTTAGGAGGAAGCGGGGGAGGCATAGCCGCTAATGAGAAGGAATTGGAAACCATAGTTCAAGAGGGTATACGACTTAGCAGAGTTAATCAAGTACTGGTAGAAAAATCCTTAGAAGGGTGGAAAGAGATAGAGTTTGAGCTTATAAAGGACGGAGAAGGAAGATGTATTATAGTTTGCGATATGGAAAATATTGATCCCGTGGGCATACACACTGGAGATAGCATAGTTGTGGCTCCTTCACTGACCTTAGGGGATAAGGAATACAGAATGCTAGAGAGGGCTTCTATCAATATAATAAGCTCCTTGGGAATTCAAGGAGGGTGTAATGTACAATATGCATTAAATCCTAAGACCATGGAGTACTATGTTATTGAAGTTAATCCACGAGTGAGCAGGTCTAGTGCATTGGCTTCCAAAGCAACGGGATTTCCTATTGCTAAGATATCGACCAAGATAGCTATAGGATATAGCTTGTCTGAGATAGAAGATAGCATTCCTGGCCAAAATCTCTTACCTATTCGTCCTATCCTAGACTATATAGTGGTTAAGATTCCTAAATGGCCCTTTGATAAGTTTGTAAAAGCCGATAAAAGCCTGGGAACCAAGATGAAAGCAACTGGCGAGATAATGGCTATTGGCAAAAATTTCGAAGAGGCCTTATTAAAAGCTGTACGCTCACTGGAAATAAGCATGGATGGTCTAGGTACTTTTTCTAAAGCATTAAATCAACTGACTACACATGAGCTGATAGAAAAACTAGTAGAAAAAACTGATAAGCGGCTCTTTTTAGTGGCTGAGGCTATAAGAAGAGGAGTCACTCTAAAGGAAATTCATGAAAAGACCCTGATTAATACCTTTTATCTTCGAAAGCTTAAAAATATTATTGATATGGAGAGAAAGCTAAGGAACTATTCCATAGAGAGCTTGAGCAATCAAGTATTATTAGAAGCAAAGAAAATGGGCTTTTCCGATAGCAGCATTGCCAAACTCTATGATGTTAACTGGCAGCAGATAAGGGATTTAAGAGAGAAGTGGCATATTAAGCCGTCATATGCATCAATAAAACCCTATAGAGCTGATGAAACTTCGACAGGAGAATACTATTATTCTACTTTTGACCATTCTCAGGAAGGCAAGATTCATAAGAAGAAAAAAGTAGTAATAATTGGCTCAGGCCCTATTCGCATAGGTCAGGGAATAGAGTTCGATTACTGTTCGGTGCATTCTGTATGGGCTTTTAAGGATATGGGCTATGAAACAATAATCATCAACAACAATCCTGAAACTGTTAGCACAGATCCTAATATATCCCACAGGCTGTACTTTGAACCCCTAACACCGGAAGATGTCTTAAATATATTGGACAGAGAAAAGCCTTTAGGGGTGGTGGTACAGTTTGGAGGGCAGACTGCAATTAAACTAGCCAAGGAAATCCAGGGAGCTGGATATAAGATACTGGGTACAGGCCTGGAATACATTAATCAAGCCGAAGACCGGGAGGAATTTGATAATCTACTCTCTTTATTGGATATTCCCCGCCCCAATGGTGCTACTGTATTCACTGTAGAGCAGGCTACAGCAGCCGCTAAGGATTTGGGATATCCTGTATTGGTTCGGCCATCCTATGTCTTAGGGGGACAGGGAATGGAGATAGCTTATAGCCATAATGATATAGTAGAGTATATGAATATAATCAATAGAACCCAGCAAGAGCATCCGATTTTAATCGACAAATATATAATGGGCAAAGAAATAGAAGTGGATGCTATTTCAGACGGCAAAAACATATTAATTCCAGGAATCATGGAGCATATAGAGAGGTCGGGGGTCCATTCAGGAGATAGCATATCCCTTTATCCAAGTCAATCTCTGTCACCATCTGTTATAAGACAAATAGTAGAATACACTGAGAAGTTGGCAAGGGCTTTAAGGGTCCAGGGGCTTATTAACATTCAATACGTTGAATATGGAGGCAAGGTTTATGTAATCGAGGTCAATCCTAGGTCCAGTAGGACAGTGCCATATTTAAGTAAAGTAACGGGGATTCCCATGGTGGAGCTGGCTACTAAAGCTAGTTTGGGCTATTCTCTAGAGGATATGGGATATGGAAGGGGATTATATATGGGAGGCAAATATATTGCCGTTAAGGTCCCGGTTTTCTCATTTGAAAAATTACCTCTAGTGGATACTGGATTGGGTCCGGAAATGAAATCCACAGGCGAAGTTTTAGGAATTGGTAAGACTTTGCCCGAGGCTTTATACAAGGGAATGCTAGCGGCGGGATATAGTTTTCCCAGCCAAGGAAGCCTACTTGTTACGGTATCTGACCCCTATAAACCGGAACTTATTCCTATAGCATCTAATTTTGAAAAATTAGGTTTCAAAATATACTCAACCTCAGGAACAGCCTTAAAGCTGCATTCAAACTATATTGCAGCAAATGTTCTAAGACGGATTAGGGAGGATAGGCCTAATATAGAAAGCTATATAAGGGATGGAAGACTTGACATAATCATCAATACACCAACTAGGGGCAGAAAACAAGAAAGGGATGGTTTTAAAATAAGGAGACTGGCAGTTGAACATGGAATCCCATGCTTTACCTCCTTGGATACAGCTAGAGTTTTTGCGGATATTCTCTTATTAGGCATGAATGAAGATGATATTCAAGTATATTCTATGGAGGAGGTAACAGATGTCAAGATATAATGCTAAGATAATAGAAAACTACCAGCTGGCAGAGGATTTTTATAAGATGACCATAGATGCCAAGAAAATAGCACAATGGGCTTATCCTGGGCAATTTATTCATATCAAGATTCCAGGGGACAATTCACTTTTACTCCGTCGTCCTATAAGTATAAATGGGATAGATGTAAAAACTGGTCAGCTAGACATAGTCTATCAAGTAGTAGGAAAGGGGACCAAGGCCCTATCAAAGTTGAAAAAGGGCATAGGACTGGATATTCTAGGTCCATTGGGAAAGGGGTTTCACATTCCCGAAGGAACTAAAAAGCTATACATCCTAGGTGGCGGATGTGGAGTTGCGCCGATGAGATTTGTAGGCCAGCGATGGAGACATCTTGATATTTATTCTTTCTTAGGCTTTCGCAGTCAATCTACGGTATTCCAGCTTAATGATTTTGAATGCTTTAGCAGAAAGGTATTCTTATCAACTGATGATGGAACTATGGGCTACAAGGGGTCTATAGTATCTTTGCTAAATGAACGGCTATCCATAGAAAAAACCGATTTGCTTCTAGCCTGTGGCCCCATTCCTATGATAAAGGCTTTGCAAAAAGTAGTCTCAGAACATGATATCCCCTGTCAGATCTCCCTGGAAGAGCGAATGGGATGTGGAGTAGGGGGATGTGTAGTTTGTTCTTGTGTTATAGGCAATAGGAAACAATGGGACTATAAAAAGGTATGCACCGATGGACCGGTATTCTGGAGTCAGGAGGTGATATTAGATGGAGAATCTTAATCTAGGAGTGAATATGGCAGGGCTTTCTTTCAAAAACCCTATAATAGCAGCTTCTGGGACCTTTGGCTTTGGTCTAGGATATGAGGATTATCTGGACCTAAATATATTAGGTGGCATATCCGTCAAAGGACTTACTTTGGAAGCAAGGAAGGGTAATCCTCCACCCAGGATTGCTGAAACCCCCTCAGGCATACTAAACAGTGTAGGACTTGAGAATCCAGGAATTGAATATTTCTTGGATAGAACTGCCCTTCCACTTAGACAGTTTGATACGGTAATCATTGCCAATATCAATGGAAATACTAGTGACGAGTACTGCCATATGGCAGAGAAACTACAGGATGCACCTATAGACATGGTAGAGTTAAATCTTTCATGTCCAAATGTTAAAGAGGGAGGAATAGCCTTTGGAACAGATCCAAAGACTGTTTACTCCATTACCAAGGCAGTTAAAAGGCATACTAGTCAGCCCCTTATAGTAAAGCTAACTCCTAATGTTACGGATATTTCCCAAATTGCCCTAGCAGCTCAACAAGGGGGCGCAGATGTCATTTCTTTAGTAAATACCTTTCTGGGTATGGCCATAGATGCCAGGACAAGGAGACCTATTCTGAATAATATTACAGGAGGCTTGTCAGGACCAGCCATCAAGCCTTTAGCTCTTAGGATGGTTTGGCAGGTTTCCCAACTTGTAGAAATACCCATTATTGGCATGGGAGGAATAATGACAGGGGAAGATGTGGTGGAATTTCTACTGGCAGGTGCAACAGCGGTATCTGTGGGAACAGCAAATTTAGTATCACCCACTGCCATGATCGATATATTAGATGGGTTGAAAAATTATATGACAGCCAACAAAATCACAAATGTTAATGAACTTATAGGTGGACTTATTACAGAAGGGGGAAACAAGCTATGAATAGAGAGAGAATAATGAAAGTATTTGAAAAGAGCGGAGTTTTGATGGAAGGCCATTTTTTATTAACATCAGGACGCCATAGTAATCAGTATATGCAGTGTGCCAAGGTATTTCAATATCCGGAATATACTCAGGAATTAGTCGAGGTGCTTGCCTTAGCCTTTGAGGATGAACAAGTGGACATAGTAGTAGGCCCTGCCATAGGTGGAATTATACTAGCCTATGAGATGGCCAGATGTCTTGGGAGCAAGAATGTGTTTGCGGAAAGAGAGAATGGGGTTATGAGCTTACGACGGGGCTTTCAAATTAGTAAAGGCTCAAGAGTTTTGATAGTAGAGGATGTAATTACCACTGGCGGGTCGGTAAAGGAGGTTATGAAATTAGTTAAAGGTCTGGGTGGAGATATAGTAGGCCTAGGCGCCCTGGTGGATAGAACTGGTGGTAATATAGATTTCGGGGTTAAGCTCCATTCACTTCTTGATTTGGATATAAAGTCTTATGAAGCCAGTAATTGCCCTTTATGCGCAAGAGATATCCCTATAGTAAAGCCAGGCAGTAGAAAAATATGATGTATGGTTTATAAAGCAAGGGGCAAACTACCATAGAAAGCTTTAAATATAATTAGGGAGAAGGGATCTATATGCTGGACAACATATATGAGCGGCGCACCATAAGGGATGGCCTATATGGGCTCTCCCTAACCATAAAGCAGGATCAGTATTTCATGGTATATGATGATATAAGTCAAGAGAATGCTGAAGAAGTAGTGGACAACTATCTAATAAATAGACAAGATGATGGACGGCCAGGGGATGTAAAAATTGAACACGATAAAAACCAGGGCATTGTAAGCATACAAGCTAACCTACACTACACTGGCAATGAAAAGATCATCTACAAGGAACAGTAGGGGTTATATTTTCTTTAGATTGTTGACTATCTCTTCGTCAGGAGTAACAAACATGGTACTATAATGGTCATAGATAACCATGCCGGGTTTAGCACCGCTGGGTTTACGTACATTTTTCCTTGGGCAATAATCTACTGGAACCTTGGTTGAGTTTTTTGCCTTGCTAAAATAGGCAGCTAGTATTCCGGCTTCCAGTAGTGTCTGTTCAGCTAGCTCCCTGCCTTGTGATTTAACTATTACATGAGAACCTGGAATATCTTTAGTATGAAGCCATAGGTCTTCCGGCTCCGCCGTCTTTAGAGTTAATCTATCATTCTGAATATTATTCTTACCCACATATATATCAAAGCCGTCAGAGGATATGAAATGATAGGGTTTGGACGGTGGGGTCTTTCTTGAATCTTTTTTGGTAGAGCGCTGCCGAATATATCCTTCTTGGACTAACTCTTGGCGAATTTCATTGATCTCCGATTCCTCAGTACACTTATCTAAGTTATCTAGCTGCATTTCTAGATACTGAATTTCAGCTTCTGTTTCTTTTAACTGCTTATCTATCATGATAAGGGCGTTTTTTGCCTTGTTGTATTTTTTGAAATAAGCCTGGGCATTTTGGCTGGGAGTCTTGCTTTTGTCCAACGCTATTTCAACAAGACCACCTTCGGGATCATAATAGTTTACCAACTCAACCTTTTCAGCCATTCTGGGAATTTGATATAGATTGGCCGTAATTAACTCTCCAAACAACCTGTATTGCTCTGAGTTTTGTGCCTTATTATATTCATCCAGTAGGAGCCCTTGCTTTTTTTGTGCCCGCTCTAGGTTAGTAGTAACTACCTTCAAAAGATGGGAGGATCGTTGGCGTCCTCTATCAATTCTATCACGCATATCAAAAAAAATCTCCAAGGCCTCGGATGCTGAGTCAAAGCCCTGCTGAAGATCTAAGTCATATTGATGGTAGGGAAAAGGAAAGACATCCACTGGTCGACCTGTATTGTCTTTCAAGAGAGTAGGTTCAAAATCCAAATCTTTGACCCTGTCGAAAAAGATCTGAAAAGACTTAGCCAGATCTTGAGTTCCACCACCATGAGCAATCTCTTGAGCCGTAATTTTTGATACTCCAGTAAAGCTATTTTGAAGGGCCCTAGCCATCTTTTTACTATTATCAGAAAAATCCACAATTTCTCCTATGCTTGTTGGATCTTGTAGAAGGGGATTCCGTTTATTTTGAGAAGGAGGAAACTGGTAAGGCATACCAGGTAGAACCTGACGTACCCTACTTATTTCTTCAGTTATCCGCTTTACGCTATCAATAATTAAATCATGTTCATCTACTAAGATGATATTACTATGCCTACCCATAATTTCCACTATTAGCCGTTTGATGGATAAATCACCTAGTTCATCTCGACTTTCAATATAAAAAATCAATATCCTCTCAAAATCCGGCTGCTTAATATCAACTATCCGACCACCTTGTAGATGCTTTCTAAGAACCATACAGAATACGGGTGGCACCAAGGGGTTATTCTTTTGACTTCTTGTAAGATGGATTCTGGGATAATTAGAGCTTGCGGAAATCAGTATCTTGTGGTTTTGTTTTTTAGATCTGACTCCAATATGAATTTCATCTTTCTCGGGCTGGAATATTTTATCAATCCTTCCCCCTGTTATTTCTTCTTTTAATTCTAATAAAATACAATTTAACAAAACGCCATCAAGTGCCATGCTAAATTCCTCCTTAGGATGATTATTATACTATAATTCTTCCCTTAGTACAAAAATCCTGGTTAGAATTTTATAAGATTTATCAAAAAGGAAATTGGACAAAAGCTAGTAAAAAATACAATGAAAGTGGTAGAAGGGATAAAATCTCCATAACATCAGACATACTCACCCCATTATTTTAATATAAATAATATCAAGATATTGGTGAGGGGTGAGACCATGTTTTATAAGAAAAGGGTCATTGTATTATTACTTCTGGTTATTACTATAGTTATATCTGGTTGTGGGATTATACAAAAAAAATCTGAGGATGCTCCAACAGATCAAGACAATTATGAGCTGGAGGAGGAAGATGTGCAAGAAGAAGACGAAGATACCAGAGAAACAATTCTTTTCTACCAGGATGATGCCGGCTATCTAGTACCAATAATGAGGAAAATAGAATGGGAAGAGGGGATAGCCAAGGCAGCTCTATCAAAGTTGATAGATACTCCTGATCAACAACAAGAAATACTGGGGATGGGATTAAAACCTCTTTTGTCCGCTAATGCACAAATAAATGGAATATCTATTAATGATGGATTAGCAAAGGTGGATTTCAATCAAGCTGCCATGGAATATGCCGATGCTACCACAGAGAATAATATGGTTCAGGGAGTAGTAATGACACTAACACATTTTCCAGCCATAGACAGGGTACAGCTTATGTTTGAAGGTCAAATATTAGACACACTAAAGCATGGGACCAAAGTAGGGGAGCCTATCGAACCTAAATACATAAACCCGGAGTTGTCACCAGACTCTACGGCTGAGGGAGCAGAGGTTACGGTGTTTTTCCATAATACATCATCAAGTAGGTATGAGTACTTAGTACCAATTACCAGAATAACTTCAAGTCCATCTGCTAGCATAGAAACAGCTATGGAAGAATTATTAAAGGGGCCTAAAGCCGATGGAGGTTTACAATTTGCTATTCCAAGTGAGACAAAACTTTTAGGGGTACATATGGATGATGGCATAACCTATATCAATTTTAGTAAAGAGTTTGATTCTTTGCAAGGGTCCGAAAGCCAAGATACAGTCCTTAAGGCTATAACTATGACAGCGAAGGAGTTTCCAGGGGTATCCATGGTTAAGGTATTGGTGGAAGGCGAAGAATATGAGGGGAATGAGCTAGTGACTACACCAGTTTTTGCCAATGAGTATTAAAACTATAAACTATGCCAGTCTAAACTATGAATGAGTTTTAATAGTATAAACAAAGCTAATCTAGACTATAAATGAGTATAAAAGCTATAAATTGTGCTAGTTGTGACCATATATGAAGAGGGTTAAACTTCTTAAATAAAGCATTATTATACAGTAGTATAATACGGGCTTGTCAAAAAAAGGGGGCTGTTATATAATAAAACAGCCCCATATCTTACGTTAATCAATCAATTTTCTTAAGGGTTACTTTGCTTAATTTTTTACTTTATATACAAGGAGAAAGTAATGAAGAGTATAGTTATAGCTTCAAATAACCAAGGAAAAATTAAAGAAATTAAAGAGATTTTGGCCAGTAAAAGCTTTGAGTTCCTATCCTTAAAGGAGGCGGGCTTTGACAGTGATATGGTAGAAGATCAGGATAGCTTTGAAGGTAACGCTCTTAAAAAGGCCACCACCGTTGTCAAGGTTGTTAATCAAATGACCTTGGCCGATGACTCGGGTCTGGAAGTAGATGCTCTTCATGGACAACCTGGGATTCTATCTGCTCGTTTTGCCGGAGATGGGGCAACTGACCTAGCAAATAACAGCAAGCTCCTTGAGATAATGAAAGATATTCCTATTGAGCAGAGGGGTGCTCAATTTAGATGTGTGATGGTACTTATACTGCCAAACGGGAAGACCTATAGTGCCGAAGGGGTCTGTCGTGGAATAATTGCGGATAAAGCATATGGCAATAAAGGGTTTGGTTATGACCCCTTATTTATTCCTGAAGGCTATGCTAGAACCTTTAGTCAGATTGATGAGGATGAGAAGAATAAGATTAGCCATCGCTTTATAGCATTACAAAAACTAAAGGCTATCATGATTAAAGAAGATTTATTTGATTAAAAGGCTACAAATATCCGGTTTGAAGCAAATACTAAATTTATCTTTAAATTTCTTTATATATCTAAGGAATCTATACAAAATGATTTTTAGGGCTTGACGAAGTTAAAAAATTGGTTTATACTAGGCTTTGCTTTCACATGATTCTTAAATAAAGTTTTTCAAAAAATGTATTGACTAGATAAGAATTATGTGATATAATTTGACATCGTGGGCATATGCGGGTGTAGTTCAATGGTAGAATTCCAGCCTTCCAAGCTGGCCGTGTGGGTTCGATTCCCATCACCCGCTCCATAAGACGAGATGCGCCTGTAGCTCAGCTGGATAGAGCAACGGACTTCTAATCCGTAGGCCAGGGGTTCGAATCCCTTCAGGCGCGCCATTAGAGTTAAATTATATATTTGTGGTGGGTATAGCTCAGTTGGTTAGAGCGCCAGATTGTGGCTCTGGAGGCCGTGGGTTCGAATCCCGTTACCCACCCCACAAAATTGGGGCGTAGCCAAGCGGTAAGGCACGGGACTTTGACTCCCGCATTCGTAGGTTCGAATCCTGCCGCCCCAGCCAAGTTTTGACCCATTAGCTCAGTCGGTAGAGCACTTGACTTTTAATCAAGGAGTCCGGCGTTCGAGTCGCCGATGGGTCACCATCTAAACTTAATAATTATCTTTTGCGGGCGTGGCGGAACTGGCAGACGCGCTAGACTTAGGATCTAGTGCCGCGAGGCGTGGGAGTTCGAATCTCTTCGCCCGCACCAAACTCTTGTTTTATAGTGTTTTTTGGTTATTTGCGGGAGTGGCTCAGTGG
>JAAYTG010000169.1 GCA_012518075.1 Clostridiales bacterium
AAATTATCACGGCATGCAATTAAAATATCCTCTACCCCTCTATTTCTTAAGTCGTTACATACCATAGCCCAAAAGCCTGCGCTTTCATTATCTGAAAGCCATATACCCATTACCTCTTTATAGCCTGCTAGGATCTGAGTCAAGTTCTGGTGGGCACTAATTCAGTTACCCTTTGAAGTTAGTTACTTGTGCCGTTTAGTTTCTGATTATGTTCCCTCACTGCCTTTTATGATTTGATTAGAAATGCCCAATTTACCACACTAAGATATTATCTTTGTGCGTAGTTTTAAGTAACCGGATTTTCATTTTACTCAAAGCTAACCGGAAAGAATCACTATACTGCTGTAATTTTATGAAACACTTTAGATAAGCCTCCGCTTCTTGTGCTACCGATATCCATTACCGGTATAGAATGTGACCAGATACCCCCATATTGTTCTATAAGAGTTTTAGCTACTTGTGGTGCCTGTCTTTTTACCATCTCTGTTTCACCAGGGAGGGGCCCTTGTCTAACTGCAAGATTATGGAGAAATTCCTCCAGGCAGCCCTCAAACTTCATACCTAATAGGCGCATCATTGCATCAAGCCCTCTAGGTGACCAGCTTTGACCTCGGCCTTTAATTCTATCAGAAAACCTATCCATCTGGGCTTCAGCAGCACCCATAGGACGTAATCCTTCTATGCTGTACCCCATGGCACTTAACCTAACCCTATAGTCACATACGCTATCTGCAATACCCCCAAGATCCTTAATAAGGGGACTGTAAAATAAATTGTACTTTTAGCTAATCTAAATATAATGAAACTAGAGGTGGATGGAATGGCTAGGAGCAAAAAACCAAGAATTATGTCCCAGGAACAGGTAAGGCAATTTATCAAGGATAATGAAATTCAAAGTGTAGAGGACATTCAAAGCGTCCTCAAGGAGATGTTTGCGGAGGCCCTGCAGGGCATGCTGGAAGGCGAGCTCGACACCCATCTGGGCTACCAAAAACATGAGGATAAGAACAAGCATACCGATAACCGGCGCAATGGCCCCACCCCGAAAACAGTCCGTAGTGATTACGGTGAAGTTGGGCCCGAAGTTCCTCGGGATCGGGATGGGGAATTTGAACCGATCATTGTAAAAAAAGGTCAAAGGAACGTGACTGGGATAGAGGATCAAATCATCGCCCTTTATGCCAAAGGGGTAAGCACCCGTGATATCCAATCCCATCTGGAACATCTATATGGAATTGATGTTTCCCCAACCCTAATTTCCAATGTAACAAATAAGATCATGCCGACTATCAAAGAGTGGCAAAGCCGTCCGCTCATGAAAACGTATGCCGTGGTCTTCATGAATGCCATACACTACAAGGTGAAGCAAGATGGTATGATTGTCAATAAGGCGGCCTACATGGTTATTGGCATCGATATGGATGGGAACAAAGATGTCCTTGGAATGTGGATCGGGGAGAACGAAAGTTCAAAATTCTGGCTACTTGTACTTAATGAATTAAGAAATAGAGGCGTTGAAGACATCCTCATTATCAGTGTTGATAACCTAAAAGGCTTTAGCGAAGCTATTGCCGCATGCTATCCGCAAACCGAAGTGCAAAAATGCATCGTTCATCAGATCAGAAATAGCGTGAGGTACGTCAATTACAAAGATTTGCGCAAGGTTACGGCTAATTTGAAGCCTATCTATCAAGCCCCCACAGAACAGGCCGGCCTTGAGGCTTTGGGCGAATTTGAAGCTATTTGGGGCACGAAATATCCTTTAATCACGGGTTCATGGAGAAATAACTGGCCCGAGCTATCGACCTTTTTCAAATATCCTCCGGAGATCCGGAAGATCATCTATACAACGAATATCATAGAGAGTTATCACAGGCAGCTTCGCAAGGTTACTAAGGGTAAGGCAGTTTTCCCGACCGATGATTCTTTGCCCAAGATGCTCTACTTGGTCACTCAGGATGTCATGAAGAAATGGACAAGTAGGGTGCAGAATTGGGGCCAAATATTACTTCAACTGTCTGTATTCTTTCCGGAGCGGGTGGCTAATTACCTTCCCTGATCCAAAGGCGGCAATTAGCTAAAAGCACAAAATTCTTGACAGACCCTTAATAAAGCCTTCTTGCCTCCTCTTGTTTTTCTCTAGGAAGGTCTAATGATTCCTTGGCTAATGCTGCCATGAATTCAGCCCCTGTGGGATTCTCATCCATTGCATTCTTTAACCTATAGTAGCTCTCATTCCCCCTTTTAAAAATCCCCCCGAGGGTCCTGAGCAGGTGAAAGCGATCTACTTGATAAAGTATGGTACAGTTACAAAACCATTCTCTAAACATACGAATCCATTTTGCTCTATCTCCGTTAACTACGATAACGGTATCTTCATTTATCTCAAACTCGTTATATAGTGTCTCACTCAGAGTAGACCAGAACCCTTCGGTAGACAGGGATTGGGTTCTGACTATATGTATATCTTTTAATGTGTATTCCCCTTGGCATCCTTGTCTGGGAGCCCAGCCTGTATGTATAACTCCAACTTTCTTTTCAGTAGATCTCTTCGGTTGCCTCTGGAGGCTTGCATAAAGCCCATCTACCTCAATAAATATAAACTTAGGGCTCCCCTCAGGCTTTTTACCTTTCTTCCTCCTTTTGGGTAATGTCTTAGCTTCATCCGAAACCTTAATTAGACTCTGCCTAATCCCTTCATGACTTATTACCTGGCTCCCAAAGATACGCCTAAAGCCCTTTGATGCAGTTCTATATGAGGGACCGTCAACTGCTGCACTTACAGCCATTTCACGTAATAATGGGCTTTGTTTAGACCTTTTAGATAAACCTAAGGCCTCATCCAAAAGGAACGTATAGTTGCCTGTCTTACGATCCTTATAATAACGGCGCTTAAATGTTACAGGCATGCCAAGTGTAGTATCTATACTGCGTTCTTTCCTATCAACTGATTCATACCTTTCCTTATCCCGGCTCTTATATATCTCATCATCTAACTCCTTAAGGAATATCTCCATCGCCTTAACTTGAGTCTTACATGCAATCCTAAATGCAAGCTGTTCTATATCTTTGAAGGAAATTCCCTTAAAATCTCGAATACTATCCATGACGGAAAGCAAGTCACCCCTTTCGAGTCTGTGTTCAAACTAACTCTTCAAGGGCAAAGGCTTTCCGTCCTTCTTTTTCTAAGTACTCCATTATGCATATGTTAACTTCAGGGCCTTACGTTAATTCCTTCATTAACAACTCTCTAAGAGTCTCTCCCCTG
>JAAYTG010000170.1 GCA_012518075.1 Clostridiales bacterium
GAGGTTTTTACTAGCCTTATTGCTAGCCCGTCAGCAAGTATTTTTTGGATGGTGGCAACTTGTATCATCGGATTTGGGATTTGCTCTCTGGGACTGGAGAAGGGTGTGGAGAAGATAAGCAAAATTATGATGTCCTCCCTTTTCATTATAATGATAGCCTTGGCCATTCGTTCGTTGACCTTGCCTAATGCAAGAGAGGGTCTCTCCTTTTATCTCAATCCCAACCTTGATAGTATAGTGAAAAATGGTCTTTGGACTACTATATATGCTGCTATGGGCCAGGCCTTTTTTACCTTAAGTATAGGTATGGGGAACATGGCCATCTTTGGAAGCTACATTTCCAAGGAACGTAGTTTGCTGGGTGAAGGAATAAATATTACGGTACTTGACACCTTTGTGGCATTTACATCCGGACTGATTATTTTTCCGGCCTGTTTTTCATTTGGTATAAGGCCAGATAGCGGGCCTAGTCTTGTTTTTATTACACTGCCCAATATTTTTAACTCCATGCCCGCAGGGCAGGTCTGGGGTATTGCCTTCTATGTATTTATGGTCTTTGCAGCCCTGTCTACCATCATAGCAGTGTTTGAGAATATTATATCTTTTTCCATAGATCTTTTGGGTTGGTCAAGGAAAAGATCTGTAGCTGTCAATCTTATTGCCATAATTCTCTTGTCTATACCCTGTGCCCTTGGCTCCAATCTCTTAAGTGGTTTTGCACCTTTAGGAGCAGGCACTACTATACTGGATTTGGAAGACTTTATCGTTAGCAATAACATTTTGCCCCTGGGCTCTTTGGTATACGTTGCCTTTTGCGTTAGTCGTTATGGATGGGGATGGAAAAACTTTACAAAAGAGGCCAATGCGGGCAAGGGAATGAAATTTCCCGAGAAAGCAAGATTTTATGTTACTTTCATTCTACCCATCATCATTTTGGCAATCTTTATATTTGGCTATATTGAAAAATTTATTTAATAATTAAGGGCCAGCTCATTAGCATAGAGAGCTGGCCCTATTGGTATATTTTAGGACTTACAAGAACTAATTTCTTCTACATAAGAGGTTAATTCTTTCTGCTACTTCATCAAGATGAAGTATTTCATCTTGAAGGTTATTGGATATAATAGCTTTAGGCATTCCATATATGGTAGAAGAAGCTTGGGATTGAGCAATAATATAGCTCTTGTTTTCCTTAGCTATTCGAACCCCTTCTAGTCCATCGGAACCCATGCCTGTCATTATCATACATAATGCGCTAGAATTATAGGCTTTTGCTATGGAGGCCATTAAGAGATCAGCAGATGGGACAAAATGATATCCAGGATAATCTTTTTTCGGATATAGCGAAATAACACCCTTCTTTTCCACCACCATATGCATACCACCGGGGCCGATGTATCCGTAACCCGGCTGAAGAATTTCCTGATCTTCCGCTTCTTTTATTCGAATTTGGGATTCAGCATTCAATCTTTCTGCCAGAGATCGAGTAAAAGGCGCAGGCATGTGCTGAGCTATAAGAATGCTAGCCTGGAGATCAGGTGAAATTTGGGGGATAAAACCCGATAGAGCTTTTGGTCCTCCGGTGGAGATTCCGATGCCTACTATGGTGAAGTGGTTGGCCACGGTTTTTGGAGGCTTAGGTGGCTCACTTCTAACGGGCTGCTGCTCCTTGGGTCTAAAGACAGCATCCTTTGCAAGGTATATCTTTTCCAATAGAATTGTGCTTGAGAGCTGATCCTTATCAATATAATCTATGGCACCCTTATTTAATGCCTCAATGGTTTCCTCAGCACCTTCTTGGGTGGGGGAACTGACCATAATTATAGAGGTGGGACAGGTTTTCATGATATGTTCTACGGCGGTTATCCCAGACATCTCGGGCATGTTGATATCCATAGTAATGACATCCGGCCTTAGTAACAAGGTTTTGTCTATTGCGTCTTTACCATTTCTTGCAATGCCCACTATCCTTATGTTTGAATCGACCTCCAAACACTTTCTTATCTTTACTCGCATAAAGGAGGAATCATCTACAATTAGTACTTTAATCATATGCTTACTCCCCAATAGTATATATTATTTAACGCCTAGTGCTAGGTAGTCTATAATTATACTGTCTATTGAAGGTTCACTTGTTAAAAATTAGGGAAAAACTAAGGATTTTATTCAAAACAATAAGACATTGTATTCCTATAGAGGCAACTTCTTAGCTAGCACAAGAAGTTATTTGTATAATGACTAATTATACTATAGGCCAAATAATAGGGAAAATCAAGACCGATTATACAAAATACAAGGGGTCTATAATAACACCCCTTGTATTTGTTCACATTAAGCTTACATTCTAGGTGGTATACATATGGGCTGACCTATAGTCAAGCGGTTGGGATCTGATAGCTGAGGATTGGCAGCTATTAATCTATTAAGAGAAATGCCGAACCGCTGGCCTATAAGATAGAGAGAGTCTCCAGGTTGCACACGGTAGATGGTACCGCCTGGACAAGGAATAGGACCAGGCACCCCAGGAGGAAGGCAAATAATTTGACCAATTCTTAACCTATTGGGATCAACACCAGGATTAGCAGCCATTAATGCGTCTACAGTGGTATTGAATCTTCGGGCTATGCTAAAGAAGGTATCTCCAGCCCTTATTTGATAGGTACCTCCGGGGCAGGGACCTGGAGTAGGGGGAGCAGGTATACATATAATCTGACCTATCATTAATCTATTAGGATCAACTCCAGGATTAGCAGCAATCAAGGCCTCCACACTAGTATTAAATCGTAGTGCTAAGCTATAATAGGTGTCACCGGCTACTATCTGGTATCTGAAACCACCAGGGCATTGACCAGGCTGTGGTGCTACTGGAATACATATTATACGTCCTACTTGCAAGCTCATGGGATCTAAGCCGGGGTTAGCCCTCATAATTGCTTCAACAGTGGTGTTATAGCGTCGTGCTAGTGAGAATAGAGTATCTCCAGCCCTTATAGTATGGAGAATACCACCAGGACATGGAGGAGTTTGGGATATATCATATGCCACGCAGCTTCATCCTTTCTATTATTGATATACTATATAATATTAAAAATAATATCCTTTGTTACACAAAAACATAAAAGGGACAGGAATGTCAACAAAAGAAAGGCAAGTTCAATCCTTGAGATGGCGAAATGCACTTCTCTAAGAGTAATTGCTTACTAAAATAGCAGGTATATTCCCTACACATTTTAATAATATATATTAGGTAATATTATGAAAGGGGGACTCTCTTTGTTATCACAGAAAGAGTTTGTAAGGGTTTCTTTAGAAATAAATCTTTTTTTTCAAAGAATTATGAAGGAGCACTTGTTCTTTATAGAAACCAATTTACAAAAAGTTGAAGCTGCTAATATCCAAGAAGCCCATGTATTAAAGAAGAGTTTTGAACAGCTTTTATCCGAAACAGTAAGCTATGCAAATGGAGTTATATCAGAGGAAGCCATCCAGGCCAATGAATTTGTAACGCCCTATACTTTGGCAGCAGAAAAGACAACTTCCGAATTAACCGGGGCAAGTATTAATACAAGGATTACTAAGGAGGAACTTCAGTTAGTAAGCGATCCATATTGTAATTATGGGGAAAGACTAGAAGAAATAATATGTGATTTGAATAATAGATCCTTAAATATACTTGAACAAGTAATTGTATTCCAAAAGAAACTGATAGATTTATCACTAAAGTGTAAAATATTTATTACTCTGTATGATGAACTATTAGAGCACGTTACTCGTGAAGCTATATACTACCGGGCAACATTAAAATCTCTTCAACTTAGACAAAAGCCAAAGAAAACTCTGTGCGAGGAACTTAATTTCTGGAATAATATTATGGGAGAACATGCTCAGTTTATTGATGGATTATTGGATCCAACAGAAGAAGCACTTAAGGATAGGGCTGAAAGTTTTGCCAAGATGTTTGAAAGGTTAGTAGAGGAGTGTGCTAAATTAGCAGAAAAAGAGATACTTGAAAGAAGCTCAGGAGCTACAGAAGACATAAGAGATTATAAGAGTGCAGCTACAAAAGGGTCATTGGAATGTCAAATAAAATCTATTTTTCCTCCGCTTCTAGGCGACCATGTTCTTCGTGAAGCCAATCATTACCTAAGGATATTAAAAACGCTATCAGGTTGAATACAAAAGAGTTTAAAATGATAAGGTAGCTATATAGATATTTGAGCTTATATTATTATAAAATAGAAGTCGTAAACTAGTCTGTGGTGTTTACGACTTTTGCTTTGTCATAACGGCTATGGTTTGAAGGGGCATTAAAGTAACAGATCAAATTCTTTTATAGAATATGCTTGTACCTATCTTAAATATAAGGTAATGTATTTATCAGTAGCAAATGTTTTATCTTGTTACTGTATACATAAGCTAAATGTTGTACAGTTTTATGCTTGGCAGTACAACTTGATTATCAAGCAATTGTCATTTATGGGTTTACTGCTATGAGCTTACTATCTAAGAAAAACAAGGAGTGAGTTTTTATGAAAATACGTTTTGGAGCAGACTATTATCCTGAACATTGGCCTCGTGAACGCTGGGAAACTGATGCAAAGCTTATGGAAGAGATGGGCCTTGATGTCATTCGTATGGCAGAATTCTCATGGTCCAAGATGGAGCCATCTCTTGGAAACTATAATTTTGGATGGCTGGATGAGGCTATAGAGATTCTGGCTAGGCATGGTATGAAAACCGTCTTGGGGACCCCGACCGCTACTCCTCCGGCTTGGATTATAGAGCAGTCCCCGGAAATTCTGCCGGTGGACTCAAAAGGGAGGACCCGGGGCTTCGGAGGACGGCATCATGACTGTCAATCGAACCCAGTATACCGAGCCCACATTCACCGCTTTGTAACTGCAATGGCCCAGCATTACAAGGACAATCCCAATGTAATAGGATGGCAGATAGACAACGAACTGGGGAATAGTCATAATGATCTGTGTCATTGCTCTTCTTGTAGAAGTCACTTTCAAGAATGGCTGGCTAATAAATATGGGAGCATAGACAATCTCAATGCTAGATGGGGGACAGCTTTTTGGAGTCAGACCTATGACAAGTTTGAACAAATTCCTACTCCAATGATAACGCCCAATTCCCACAACCCATCATTGTTATTAGACTGGAAACGTTTTCATTCAGATCTTATAGTGGAATTCCAGCAATTCCAAATTGATATAATACGGGATATATGTAAGGATCAGTTCATAACCCATAATCTCATGGGCTTTTTCGGACTCATTGACTATTTTGATCTAGGGAAAAATCTAGACTTTGTCAGTCATGACCAATATGCCACAGGATACTTTGATAATCCTCAGCCTGGTAAAAGTCCCCAAAGATTGGGTGCAGAACTGGATTTTGTTCGCGGAGTGAAGCAGCAGACCTTCTGGATTATGGAACAACAATCCGGTCCCACTGGATGGGAGATTTTAGGACGTACTCCAAGGCCAGGACAGCTTGCTCTATGGGCCGCTCAGACAGTAGCTCATGGTGCTGATACAGTGGTATTCTTCCGCTGGCGCCCCTGTTCTTTTGGTACTGAGGAGTATTGGCATGGGATTTTGCACCATAGTGGAGTTCCAGGAAGGCGATATGATGAGCTGAAAAACATGATATCACAACTAGCTCCCTTAATGGATGAGTTTAAAGGAGCCCTGCCGGAGTCCGAAGTGGCAATCCTATACTCTTATGAGCAGAACTGGGCCTTTGAAATTCAGCCACATCATCCTAAGCTAAACTACACCCATCAGGTTCAAAAATATTATAAAGCTCTGTATGATGCCCAAATTCCTGTAGATTTTATTAACCATAAAGAGGATCTGTCAAAATACAAGCTGGTTATAGCCCCTCTTCAATTCCTTATGACTAGAAAGATGGAGGACAAGTTCAAAGATTATGTTAAGCAGGGTGGCCGTCTAGTATTAACTATGAGGACTGGGGTGAAGAACATGGATAATGTTTGTATGACGGATGGACATCTGCCCGGGGGATTGGGAGATTTACTTGGCATAGAGATTAAGGATTACGATTGTCTCCGCGCTATGGATATGGGGGTAGAGTTTGAGGGTAAGGCTTATAGATCTGAAAAATGGTGCGATATTGTTAGCCCAACTACAGCCAGGACTATTGCGAGCTATACGGAGGATTTCTATGCAGGTACACCTGCTATAACAGTGGGAAAAGCCGGAAAAGGTGAAGCCTACTATGTAGGAACCGAGCCCGATGACAATCTAATGAGGGAGTTCATAAAGCTGCTAACCCGAATTAGCGGCATATCATCCCTGGGCAAAGCTCCAGAAGGTGTTGAGCTTGTGCGTCGGCGTACCTCGACATTCGATTATATTTTTGCTTTGAACCATACTGAAGAAATTCAGGAGCTAGAGCCAGCAGCAGACTGGCAGCAGGTTCTAGGAGAAAAAGAACTAGCACCTTATGGTATAGCAGTCTTCAAGGTCAAGAGATAGAAGACAGTAAGACAAGGTAAAATGAAAAGTTATAATATAATTTAAGCTTTAATGTGAATTGGAAGGTAGAAGGCAGCCTGCTATTAAAGGCTGTCTTCTTTTTAGCTGAGCATATATAGTATCAATAGGCAGAGCCTTTGAATAACACAGGCTTTATTGATTAGATCTCTACTGTAAGACTCAACAATCGGATCCTTTTACACTCTACTTGGTTGCAGTACATTGAATACTAGTTAAGTATTCTTTCCAGCAAATCAACTAATTCTTGAGAATATTTTGCTCCATCATTCCTTAATTCACTTATGGCAAAAGCCATGTTTTGCGGCTGCCTATAAGGACGATAGGATGTAATAGCATCAGCAACATCTGCAACCATAACAAGATTAGCATTTGGACATATTTCATCCTCTTTTAATCCAAAGGGGTATCCACTTCCATCAAGGCGTTCATGATGTTGTAGAACAATATCTGTATATTGCTTGGGGAAATTAAAACCTTCAAGGGAACTCATACCCAGTTCGCAGTGCTGCTTTATACAAGCCATTTCACTGTCGCTCAAAGGTTCGGTTTTTTCCCATATAGTTTTTGGTACCAACAGCTTTCCTACATCATGTAGTAGTGTACCTAATGCTAGGTTTTTAAGATCTTCATCACTGTATCCTAGCTCTAGAGCCATCATCATGGAAATTAGGGCTACGTCAATGGAATGGGTATAAAGCCAATCCAAGTAATTCCCTAAAGCGTTAACATATATCCACCAAGGCTCAGATTTGGATTCAAATATGATATCTGATAGTATATTACTAGCCTTTTCCATACTTCGACTTTTGGGAATATTTTTTCTTTCTCCGAAAGATCGGATAGAGGGAGCATAAATGGTGCTTTGATCATCTCTAGAACTAACTAGCTGATCCAATTTATAGTCGCCATGTCTTTGCAGTCTTCTAATAGCTGCATTAGTAATTTTTTTGCCTTTGCTTATTAATAATATTCCATGCTCATCAAAGATATCTTCTTTTGCAATATATTCAGCCATGGACTTTCTCCTTTCTATTAGGTATTTAAATAGAAACAAATCTCAATATTCATAGGTTTTATCTAATACTGCTATAGGCCGCAGAGATACTGTGTTTTATACATTACATTCCACATAGGAAAAGATAAATCTATAGAATAAGAGTTAAGTTTTTTATAAGATGATGCCCCAAACAATAAACATAGAAGGACACAAGTAGCTAGTTTAACAAAAAGTGGATTAAAATGCAATATAAAATAATTTTATTACTATCACTTTTTTAAGATGGGCTTCACTATTATACTTACACCAAGCTAAAACTTAGAAACAAAAAAGTTGCTGACATAAAAACTGGATTGAGGAATATAGGCAAGATTATTATTGTCTTTATATGACTTTTATACATTATCCTAATAAAAGTTCTCTATATTTTTTAGGAGATATAGAGTACTCTTTCTTGAATGCCCGATAGAATGTGGAATAATCTGAAAATCCACATTGTTGCCATAGGGAAATTAAGCTTTCTCCTTGAAGGATTAGGTTCTTTGCTTGAATAAGCCTTCTTTGCAAAATGAATTTATATGGGGAAACGTTCATGTTATCCTTAAAGTAGTTGTATATAGTAGAAGTGCTAACATAAAATTCTTTGCTTAGAACATCCAATGTGATCTTTTCTGATAAATGAGTGTTTATATAGGCTACCATCTTGTCCATCAAATCCTCATGGACTACTTCTTTTTTATTAGTTTCGCCACTGGTTATAATTCTACAGAAATCTATCATCAGTTCTACTACCTTAGATAGGATCATGGTGTCCCAACCTGTCCTTTCTTGGTTGTATTCATCAATTATGCTCTTTAGGATAGCTTCTGTTCTATAAGATTCCTCTGCATTCAAGTGAAATAAAAACTGCTCTTGTCTTCTGAAAAAGTCATCCAAAAGTCTAATGCTTTCAATATTATTAGTTAATTTCTTACTGAGACTATCACTTATCCAAAGGGCATACCGTTCGTAGGGATATTGGGCATCTTCTGAAAAGAGAGGTTGATGGGCAACACCAGGATGAATAAAGATAAGATCACCTTTGGAAAATTGGAACTTCCGACCATTCAATAAATAGCTAACCGCTCCTCCATCACAGTATAGAATCTCTGTAAAAGCATGGCTATGCAGAGGAACATTGTCGCTGGTGACACTCACGTCATAGTTGAGCTGGACATCATTAAACTTCATTCCAAGGTCACCAAATGTTTTTTTATTTATTAGACTTAATTCTTTTTTATGTTTTTCATATTCCTTAGCAAAATTCTTATGTGTTTTATATGTCACAGCCAGCTCTATATGCTGTTTATGGATATTTTTCATTACTTCCTCCTATCCTTCCATATAAAAACCACTTTTTTGTTTTCAGAATATCATAGATTTAGATAATTAACAATATAAAATCTTGAATTAACAATTTCATTGTTTTTTAAGTAAATATAATATAAATATAAAAGCAGCTAAGTCAAATATCAACATAAAATAAGGGAATCTAGTAAAAAATAAACAATGCTTGTCTCCGTAGAAATTTTTATTATAAATAACAGCTAATTATTGTTAGAAGTGGGATTATCAGTGGTATCTGTAAGAGAAATAATTCTATTTAATGAGTCAACTTTCTAATTTGTGACAGCAGCACCTAAAAAATCAGTCTTAAACAGTTAAATCCTAAATTGTAGCTAAGGTAGCTAAGTAGGATAATTATCTCTTAACAGTTATATGCTTCTGTAATATTATAGCCAGTAAAGCACACAGTATATATTTAATTGAAGGTGAGAAATATAAAGTTTGGGAGTCGTATCAAAAAGAATGCCAACAAAAAAAGATTAATATTTTGCTTGGAATAATTCGGCTTCCAATAAAGTATAACCATGTAACTTTAGTACGAATATCTTAAACTAGGA
>JAAYTG010000171.1 GCA_012518075.1 Clostridiales bacterium
ATAAGATAAATGCACTGCTAATTAAGAGTAAGCAGTGCATTTGTTTCCTAACATTTCATTATATCTTATAGGTAACATTCCCATTTCTCTTCTAAGTCATCCCTGGTTAGAGTATCCATTATATAGTTTGCAAACTCTTCACTAGTGGCACCTGTATCCCTACCAGTAATAACTAGTTTCTTTTCATACTGGCCACATATATCAAGAGCCATTGATAGCTTTTTGGCTTCACCATTATATCCAATGTGCTCTAGTAGCATTGCGGCAGCCCGAATTATGCTACTAGGATCTGCATATTGGGCACGACCTTCATCCACCATCCGAGGAGCAGAACCATGTATGGCTTCAAACATAGCGTATTGTGTACCAATATTGGCACTTCCAGCGGTGCCTACGCCACCTTGGAATTCCGCTGCCTCATCTGTAAGGATATCTCCATAGAGGTTGGGAAGAACCATAACCTTAAATTGAGATCTACGGTTGGTATCGATTAGCTTTGCTGTCATTATATCAATATACCAGTCATCCCATTCTACATTAGGATACTCTTTTGCCACTTCACGTGCAATCTCCAAAAACTTTCCGTCTGTAGTCTTAACTACATTTGCTTTTGTAACTACAGTAACTTTATTAACTCCAGATTTGCTAGCGTAATCGAATGCAGCTTTTATGATTCGATATGAGCCTTCATAGGTAGTTACGGTAAAGTCAAGGAACAAATCGTCATTAACTACTATTCCATCACTGCCTAAAGCATATGCACCTTCGGTGTTTTCACGGTAGAAAACCCAATCGATATCTTCTTCTGGAACCTTTACAGGCCTTACATTAGCGAATAGGTCCAGCTCTTTACGCATAGCTACGTTAGCACTTTCAATATTTGGCCATGGATCTCCTGCTCGGGGCGTAGTGGTAGGTCCTTTAAGGATAACATGGCACTTTTTCAAATCTTCTAATACATCATCAGGTATAGCCTTGTTTTGCTTAGCTCTATTTTCAATGGTTAGGCCCTCGATCACTTTAAATTTGATTTTGCCTTTGTTAGCCTCATCCTTAAGTAAAAACTCTAATATCCTCTGAGCTTGGGCCGTTATGTAAGGGCCGATTCCATCGCCGCCTACGACACCAACAACTATAGTATCTAATTCATCATAACTAATAAAATCCTTAGTGGCTTTCATCTTTTCAATGCGAGTAAATTGTTGTTCGATAAGTTTGCCAAGGTGATCCTTAGCTTTTTCAATCTGATTAGAATGACTCAATATATATCCCTCCATCTTGTAATATCTTTTGTAATTGATTCTAATTCATATTAAACTTTTTATATTATATACTATTTGTTTGAAATAAACAAATGAACATAAGCAAAACCAATGCTGGAATGGAAAGAATTATCAACAATTGCTTTCACTGAACTTTAAGAAATGCTATAATAAAGAAAAAGATCTGAAATGGAAGGGTTATTAATGACAAAAAATTTTTTTACTATTGCAAAACAGGATGAAATTGAAATAATCATCAATCGTTCAAGGTTCATTGGACGGGCTTTTCCTATCCTTGACGAGGAAGATGCTCTCTTACATATAGAAGAGATTAATGAAAAATATCCTGATGCCACCCATCATTGTTATGCATACGTACTGGGACGGGGAAGTACTGTACAGCGTTTTGATGATGATGGAGAGCCAGGAGGTACGGCGGGCATGCCCATACTCCAGGTGATTCTACAACAGGGTGTTGAGGATGTATTAGTAGTGGTCACTCGGTATTTTGGAGGAATTAAACTTGGTGCTGGTGGATTGGTACGAGCCTATTCTAAATCTGCAGCAGAAGTTATACAAAAGAGTGGGAAAAAGGAAATGGCCCTTAGTAATCGGGGCTCTATATCAGTAGATTACGGACTTTGGGGAACACTAGAATACTTTTTAAGACAAAATGGCATTGCAATATTAGATATAGATTATCAAGAGAATGTTTCTGTAAAGGTGATGACTCAAATGGAATGGGATAACTTTTCTAATATGATTACAGAGGTAACCAATGGTAAATGTGAATGTAAATTTTTAGATCAAGTATACCACTCTTGGCCAAAGTCAGAATAAGCTATATATGTAACAAATTTCTTATAATACGTGGTAAAATTTGTATAGGTAGGTGCTAGTTTTGAATATTGAAACCGATAGAATAGCTATCTTTACCGGACATTTCGGTAGTGGAAAAACAGAGATAGCTATTAATTATGGCATTGCTTCTGCTAAGAGGGGCAATAAAACCATTATTGTTGATTTGGATATAGTCAATCCCTTTTTTCGAACAAGCGAGAAAAAAGATATTTTAGAGAATCAAGGAATAAAAGTAATATCGCCGGTTTTCGCTGGAACTGGAATTGATATCCCTTCTCTTCCAGCAGAGATACATTCGGTGTTCCAAAATAAGGAATACAAGGTTATATTTGATGTAGGGGGGGACGATACCGGAGCTACAGCTTTGGGAAGGTTTTACCCCTATTTCAGACAAGAAGCTTATAGGATGTACTATGTCATAAATGTATACCGACCTCTATCGAGCAATAAGCAGGATATTAAGCAAATGCTGACTTCTATAGAATCCCATTCTAGGTTGCAAGTTACGGATTTAATTAATAATTCTAATATATCTCACGAAACTACAATTTGTGATATACTTAAGGGACAAGCTGTTATAGAAGAGTTATCAAAAGAACTTAATATCCCTATAGCTTATATAGCAGGGAAGGCAGAGATCCTAGAGAAACTGTCAGATAAACTGAGAGATAAAGCTTTACCCTTAGATATTTATATGCGCCCACCTTGGGAGCAATAATATATTAAAACAATAAACTATAAGATAGGGTGCAAATTTTATATGTGGGGAATGTGAGGATATCATATTGTCAAAATACTAAGTGGTTAGTAATTGAAAGATATTTCCAATATAAGTATGAGGTGCCCAAAAAGACAAACAGATAAGATACTATGGAGTAAAGAATGGGGGGTTGAATATGGCAAAAGTTACTTTCAATGAAGATCTATGCAAGGGCTGTGAATTATGCACTACCGTTTGCCCGAAAAATATTGTTATTATGGACAAACATCGCATTAATTCTAAAGGATACCATCCTGCCACCGTTGAGGAAATGGACAAGTGTATTGGATGTGCCTTTTGTGCTCGAATATGTCCAGATGTTGTTATAGAGGTAGAAAAATAGGAATTGTAAGGGAATGGAGGTTTCAAGGTATGGCAAAAGTATTGATGAAAGGTAATGAGGCTATAGCGGAGGCTGCTATTCAAGCAGGCTGCCGATATTTTTTTGGATATCCAATTACGCCCCAAAACGAAATTCCTGCATATATGGCTAAGATGTTGCCCAAAGTAGGAGGATGTTTTCTTCAGGCCGAAAGTGAGATCTCTGCTATAAACATGGTATATGGAGCAGCGGGAGCAGGTGCTAGGGTTATGACTTCATCTTCAAGTCCCGGCATTAGCTTAAAACAGGAAGGTATATCATATATAGTTGGGGCAGAACTACCCTGTCTTATTGTAAACATTGTAAGGGGCGGCCCGGGATTGGGAGGAATTCAGCCAGCCCAGTCTGATTATTTCCAGGCAGTAAAAGGCGGGGGACACGGAGACTATCATATGGTAGTTTTGGCTCCGTCAAGTATACAGGAAATGGTTGATCTAGTTACAGATGGCTTCGATATTGCTGATAAATATCGCAACCCTGTTATGATTCTTGGAGATGGAATGTTGGGACAAATGATGGAGCCTGTAGAGTTCAGAGAAAAGAAGACTATATTACCCGAAAAACCATGGGCAACTACAGGAAATAAGGAAGGGAAGCCAAGGAACATTATAAATTCACTTTTTATAGATCCTCAGGGCTTAGAGGACCATGTGCTAAAGCTATATAAGAAATACGATGAAATGAAGGAAAATGAAGTAAGGGTGGAGTGCTACAATTGTGAAGATGCTGAGATTATAATCGCTGCATATGGCACCATGGCCAGGATTGCAAAGAATGTAATTCAAATGGCAGAAGAACAGGGTATAAAAATAGGGCTTATTCGTCCTATAACCTTATGGCCTTTTCCTGTTGACACCTTCAAGAAATGGGCCGATTCTCACCATGTTAAAGCCTTCCTTAGTCTAGAAATGAGCATGGGACAAATGGTAGAGGACATAAGATTGAGCGTAGATGGTGCAAAACCCGTTCACTTCTATGGAAGGACGGGTGGTATGGTTCCCACACCAAAAGCAATCTTAGAAGAGATTAAGAAGATAAGGGAGGGTATATAGATATGGCAAAGGTATTTGAAAAGCCCAAAGCTCTGACGGATAAGCCTTTCCACTACTGTCCTGGCTGCACTCATGGCATAGTACATTGTCTTGTAGCAGAGGCTATAGATGAGTTAGGTATTAGGGAAAAAACTGTAGGTGTGGCTCCCGTAGGGTGCGCGGTGTTTGCATACGATTATTTTAATTGTGATATGCACGAAGCTGCTCATGGACGTGCACCAGCAGTTGCTACTGGTATAAAGAGAGTCCTTCCTGATAATGTGGTATTTACCTATCAAGGAGATGGGGACTTGGCATCCATAGGTGCAGCAGAAATAGTTCATGCTGCCAACCGTGGTGAAAGGCTAACCACCATATTTATAAATAATGCTATTTATGGTATGACAGGTGGCCAGATGGCCCCTACTTCCCTAGTAGGTCAGGTTACCACTACTTCACCATATGGCAGAAGCGCCGATACAGAGGGGCATCCAATTAGGGTCAGCGAGATGCTTGCTACTTTAGAAGGAGTTGCCTATATTGAAAGGGTTTCGGTTCATGATATAAAGAATATCAATAGAGCCAAGAAAGCTATTAAAAAAGCTTTTGAAATACAATTAGAAGGAAAAGGATTTGCCTTAGTTGAGGTACTTTCCACCTGTCCTACCAATTGGGGAATGACCCCTATAGAGGCTTTAAGATGGCTAGAGACGAATATGATTCCTTATTATCCTTTAGGGGTTAAAAAGGAGGTAGAATAGTATGGCCCATGAAGTAATTATATCAGGATTTGGAGGTCAAGGAGTAATGTCCTTGGGGCAATTGCTAACCTATGCAGGAATGCTAGAAGGGAAAAATGTTTCCTGGCTACCTTCCTATGGCCCTGAAATGCGCGGGGGTACTGCCAATTGTAGTGTGATCATAACCGATGAGCTGGTAGGTTCACCCATTGTTACCGAAGCAACAGCTGTGATAGCTATGAATTTACCTTCTTTGGAGAAATTTGAAAAGACAATACTGGCTGAAGGCTTACTAATAATCAATAGTTCTTTGGTTGATAGCAAGACTACAAGAGATGATATAGATGTTATTTATATACCTGCTAATGAGATAGCCGATGAATTAGGTAATAACCGGGTGGCTAATATGGTCATGCTAGGTGCATACTTAGAAAAAACTCGGGTTGTAAGCCCAGATTCTATCATCGAATCCTTGAGGGAGGTTTTAGGACACTCTAAAGAGCATTTAGTACCGGTAAACCAAGAAGCACTGAAAAGAGGAGCCCAATTGGTAAAGAATAAGGGTTGACAATCGTTTGAATAGACAGCTCTTAAGGTATATAGTATCTTGAGAGCTGTTTGATTTTGTTTTAGTTCATAGGTTTATTTCCTGTGCTAGTAGAAGAGTTAGAAACATATAAGAAATGAGAGCATCGTCAGTTATGAATAAGTGCTAGACAGCAGTTAATAATATAGCATCGATGTGTGCGAGCAGTTAATCTTGTAAAGAACAAAGGAAAGTAGTATACTATATTTGTTATTTGCTGGGGGTGCTTTTAGTGTGAGATGGGAAGTAGTTCTAAGGTTAATCTTGGCTATGATCATTGGTGGAGTTATTGGTTTAGAGCGAGAAAAGAGCAATCGTCCTGCGGGATTTAGAACGCATACCCTAGTTTGTGTTGGATCAGCGCTAGTTTTTTTGACATCGGAGTTTGTCTTTAATGCTTATCACGAAATGGTCAATATGGATCCTACACGATTGGCTGCTCAGGTTATCAGTGGAATAGGCTTTTTGGGAGCAGGAACTATAATGCATTACGGTCCCAACATAAAGGGATTGACATCCGCAGCTACTTTATGGGTTGTGGCCTGCCTAGGATTAGCCATTGGTGCAGGGTTTTACTGGGGTGCTATCGCAGCTACCATAATTGTTTATATCACTTTAATACTACTTAAAAAGGTAGAGGTAAGCCTATTTAAAAATACGGGTACTACTAAAGTAGCAATTGATTTAATTAATGCTCCCGGTCAGATAGGCAAGGTTACTGAATTGATGGGAAGGCTAAATATACAGATTAGGGATATAAGCATAAGCCCTAGTGATGAATCATGGATACATGTAGTTTTTTTGATTAACTTGCCACCTGCAACAACGATAAAAACCCTTCTAAATGAGCTTTCTCAAATGGAAGGTGTCTTAATAGATTGGGAGGATGAAATAAATGATACTTAGGGAACTGCTAGCTGGCACCCCTGTTTATGAGATAATAGGCCGTAGAAGGATTGATATTAAAGGTATAGCTCTGCGACCAGAAGATGTAAAGAATGGATCCCTTTACATTTGTCTAGATAATGAATTGAGTATCTCTTATAAAGAAGCAGTAAATCAAGCCATAGCCAACGGTGCTGTAGCCATTGTAGTTGGAAGCCATCAGGAAATAATGGGCAACTCTGTAACTTTTGTAAGAACCTATCATTTCCGGCGTTTTATCTCTGCAGTATCAAGAAATTTTTACAATAATCCATCACAAAATATGAGCCTTGTTGGGATCACAGGATCTCATGGAAAAACAACCGTCGGTTGGATGATAAAATCAATTTTAGACATAGCTGGGGTTCCTGGTGTAATGTTGGGAGCTGACTACTATCAGGTAGGCCACCATTCCTGGAACGCTTATTCGGGAGAAATGGATCCACTGAAAATGAATCAGTTTTTACATAAAGCGGTCAAGGAAAAGGTGCGTTGGGGAATAATCGAGTGTACCTATACTGGGATTGTTGAAGATCAATTCAGCCATGTATGGTTTGATAGTATTATTTATACAGATTTGTTTACATATTTTCAAAACCAGAAAGCAGATCATCATTATTTCGAAATGAGAAAAACTCTTATTGATCATTTAAAAACAACCCATAGTCCTGTTATTATCAATGTTGATGATTTTTATGCTTTCCATTTACAACGTAGTGGCACCGTGGGTTATGGTTTATTTAATCCCGCTGATATAACTGCTCGGGACCTAGAACTTTTTGCTAATTCAAGCGAGTTTTTATTGGTTACTCCTCAAGGTGAAAGAAAAATCAAACTCAATATTCCAGGAATTCATAATGTCTATAATGCCTTAGCGGCTGTAGGCTGGGGATTGGCAGAGGATCTGAATCTAGATGATATAGTAAGAGGAATTGAGCAATTTAAGGATATGCCTGATCTTGAAAACCAAGTAACACTGAAAGACAGTATTATAATAAAGGATATACTTGATACAGACTTGGATCATATAGAGAAGGTGTTTGATAAATTTAATAATGATAAAATGGGCGGTATTGTCACGGTACTATGTATGGATGACTCTAAAGATGTAGGGAAGTATAAGAGGTTAGGTAAAATCATCGGTCAGCACGGCGGCCATTGTATCATGATCCATGACTATTCTTCAAGTGACGATATGGGCGAGGTAGAGCTAGCGGCAGCTAAGAAAATGGATGATATAATAATTCACCATCAAACTGATTATTATAAAGCTATACAAAGAGCTGTTACTTTTTTACCCGGAGGGGGTCATATCCTATTGGTAAGAGGGTAAAATACATGTACTAATATAAATAGCAAAGGAACTGCGTTATGTTCGCTAAATTACAATAAAGGAGTGATTCAATGGATGCTAAAAAGTTTTTGAGTCAGCTAATAGATATCCCAGGTGTATCAGGATATGAAGAGAAAGTCTCTAAAGCAATTAAGGAGGCTTTTGAACTGTATTGTGATGAAGTGCACTGCGATGCATTTTATAACGTATATGGCAAAAAAGTAGGCAATAGTGAAAATAGTGGTCCAAAGATTATGCTGGCCGCTCATCTTGATGAAATAGGTCTTATGGTAAAGGATATTGATGATAAAGGCTTTATAAGCTTTACTAATATAGGAGGGGTGGATCAGCGGATTTTATTATCCCAAGAAGTCTATGTTCATGGGAAGAAAAGACTATTTGGTGTAATAGGAGCCAAACCACCTCATCTTCAGAATAGAGATCAAATAAACAAAGCGGTATCTATGGAAGAGATGGTTATTGATGTGGGTTTATCATCAGAAAAAGTTAAAGAACTGATATCAATAGGTGACTTTATTACCTTCAACAGTCCTTTGACTCAATTAAAGGGTGGAAATGTTTGTGGTAAATCCATTGATGATAGAGCAGGTGTAGTGATGCTGTATGAAACTATGAAAGAATTGGACAAGCTCGTCTATTCAGGTGAAATTTATTTTGTAGCAACTGCTCAGGAAGAGGTAGGAACCAGGGGAGCCATTATAAGTACTTATAAAGTTAACCCAGATATAGGGATTGCCATTGATGTAACCCATGGCGATACTCCGGATGCCTCAAAAGATGAAACCCATGCCATGGATAAAGGCCCAGCAATAGCCATGGGTCCCAATATGCATCCAAAGCTAACTCAAAAGCTTATGGATGTAGCTCAAGAGAACGGAATAGACCACCTAGTTGAGGTTGCTCCCGGGCTTACGGGAACTGATGCGAGATCTATGCAGGTTTCACGTGAGGGAGTACCTACTTTGCTAATTGAGTTGCCTCTTCGCTACATGCATACAACGGTAGAAACATTAAACATGGATAATGTTAAGAAAGCTGCAAAACTGACAGCTTTATTTATAGCCTCATTGAAGGAGGGATGGGAAGAATGTCTGACTTATTAAAACGATTAGCCGATGCTAGAGGTGTTTCAGGTAATGAAGATCAGGTTCGAAATATAATAATAGAAGAGATTACTCCTCTAGTTGATGAAGTTCGTATCGATAGAATGGGAAGCGTAATTGGATTTAAGAAAGGCACAAAATCTGATCGTAAGGTTATGCTATCTGCACATATGGACGAGGTAGGCTTTATAATAACCAAGATCGACGACAATGGAATGCTTAAGTTTGCTACAGTAGGCTCAATAGATTCTAGAATTCTTCCTTCAAAGAAGGTTAGGATTGGTGATGATGCAATACCTGGTGTACTAGGTATAAAGGCCATTCACCTACAAGAACCTGCTGAACGGAAGAGAGCTGTAAAAGCCAAACAGATGTACATCGATATAGGGGCCAAGAACAAAGATGATGCTGAAAAACTGGTCAAACTAGGAGACTATGCAGTATTTGATAGTGAATTAGTTTATTTTGGTGACAATAAAGTAAAGGGAAAGGCACTGGATGATAGGGTAGGATGTTTAGCCCTAATTGAAGCCTTAAAAGGCACCTATCCCTATGATCTATATGCATGTTTCACGGTTCAGGAAGAAGTAGGTCTTCGGGGTGCTAAAGTAGCAGCATACAGTATTCAGCCGGATATTGGATTAGTAATTGAAGGAACAACCTGCTCTGATGTGCCAGGTGTAGAACCCCATAGTCATAGCACTAGGATGGGAGAAGGGCCTGCCATATCCATTGCTGACCTTGCTTCCTATAGCAATAAAAAACTGGTTTCTTTCTTGATTGAGTGTGCAAAAAATGCAAGTATTCCCTTCCAGATAAAAGAGGGTATAACCGGTGGAAATGATGCTGGTGAAATCCAGAGGTCAGGTGGGGGTGTCATGACAGCTGTTGTGTCAGTCCCATGTCGATACATCCACTCGCCATCCTCAGTGGCGGATTTAAATGATCTTAACAATACTATAAAATTAGTTCAAGAATTCTTAAAAGGATGTGAAGCTATATGAGAGATTTAGTAAAAAAACTTACCGATACCTATGGGCCTTCTGGAAATGAAGAATTGGTCAGCCAAGTTATTCGGGAGGAAATTGAATCCTATGTAGATGAGATAAAAACTGATGTAATGGGAAACTTAATCGGTATAAAAAAAGGGAATGGGAAAGGCAAGCGAATAATGTTGGCTGCTCATATGGATCAGATAGGTCTTATGGTGACCCACATTGACGATAAGGGTTTCTTAAGGTTTTCCAATTTGGGCGGTATATCTGTAGCTAACTCTATCAATCGTAGGGTGCTATTTCAAAATGGAGTAGCAGGAGTAATTGGCTATGAAACAGAAATAGATAGCTGGAAAGATATTACTATGGCAAAACTGTATATAGATATAGGAGTGTCAAGCAAAGAAGAGGCTGAAAAGCTAGTTGAAATCGGTGACGTAGCTGTTTATCATCCATTGTTTTCTGAAAGCAACGGTAAATATATAGGTGGCGCCATGGATAATAGGGCAGGGTGTGCACTTCTAGTACAGGTAATAAAGGAGTTAAAATCAACTCCTAATGACCTATATTTTGTCTTTACCGTTCAAGAGGAATTGGGGCTAAGGGGAGCAAAAACTGCAGCCTATGCTTTAGAGCCGGATTTAGCTATTGCGGTGGACGTAACGGCAACAGGAGATACACCTAAGAGCAAACCTATGGCCGTTTCCCTGGGCCAGGGACCAGCTATAAAGATTAAGGACTCATCGGTCTTGACCCATCCCCTAGTTAAGAAATTAATGGAAACCACAGCACAAAAAAATAGTATTCCATATCAGTTGGAGATTTTGGAATACGGTGGCACTGATTCGGGTGCTATTCATTTATCCCGTGGCGGTGTTCCGTCCGGAGTGCTATCAATACCATGTCGCTATATCCATAGTGACAGCGAGACCGTTGATGCCAGTGATATGATGAATGGTGTCAGATTACTTAAGAAGATTTTAGAAGAAGACATAAACATTTAATTATACTGTTATTTGAGAATGGGATTTGTAATTTACATTGCAAATCCCATTTATATTATATGGAATTAATATGCTAGATAATTAATAAAATAAAGTAAAGCAAATTGCTACTGGTAGAATGAAAGAATAAATAAATATATAAGTGTAAAACTTTGTAAAGATATGATATATTATAATAGGGTAAATCCTAATCTCATGTTGGGGGGAGGGAATGTATAATGTTTGCAAATGACATTTGGTTAATGTTGATACTATTTATATTTGGTGGTCTGATGCTAGTTCTTGAGCTTGTGATGCCAGGCTTTGGAATTCCAGGGATTGCAGGTATAATATCCTTGATTGCAGGACTAGTGGTTGGTTCAACCCTATTAACAGCCAGTCAATTAGCTATTGTATTTCTTTTAGTCTTTGTTTATATAGCTGTAATGGTAGTATTGTTGTATAGATCTGCCACAAAAAACGGTAGAATCTCAAAGTTATTCTTACGTGCGAAGGCTGTAAAAGAAGAGGGCTATTCTAGTAGTGAGAATTTTGAGGATATGGTCGGCAAAGAAGGTGTTGCTATAACCCCATTGAGACCATCTGGAATGGGAGAGTTTGAAGATACCAGATTAGATGTTGTGACAGAAGGACAATTCATCCCTAAAGGGGTTAAGATTAAAATAGTTAAGGTTGAAGGTTTTAGAATTGTAGTAGAACAAGTTTATGATGACGACAATCGGGATTAGTATATATTTCAAGATGAGTCAGAATTTGGCTCATCTCTTTTATTGAAGTTACACAGGTATTATTATAAGAATTATTCAATTATATGGTTAGTATACTAGACTGGGATAGCACTTAAATGCTATAGGAATTTTGGTGTTTGATTTTAACATAATATCTAGTATAATATCAAAGGAATGAAAAAAGGATAAAATTCTGTCCGTATTTTATATTAA
>JAAYTG010000172.1 GCA_012518075.1 Clostridiales bacterium
AAGGAAATAACTGGGTTTGGAGTCTCTTCCAAACCATGATCTAGTCCCTAGGATATCCCTACGTGTATATATTTGAAACATGAAAGGCTTTTTAGCATCTATAAGGATATCAGGTTTATAATCCATACGTGTAGCAACTTTAACCCTTTGTTTCTTAATCTTT
The DNA here is from genome assembly GCA_012518075.1 of Clostridiales bacterium. Lineage (GTDB taxonomy): Bacteria > Bacillota > Clostridia > Caldicoprobacterales > UBA3941 > JAAYTG01. Next base: position 164 of record JAAYTG010000172.1, read on the forward strand.
GTTAGATTTATTACTTCTATTTTTTTATCATCTTTGTAAAAAACGATTCTCCCCTTAACCGACTTTCTAGCCTTGTGTATTAGTTTAACAAAAAATAGAGATCCACTTACCAAAATAGCCATTATTGCAACAACCAAGATAATATGTATCAACAACTGATTACTGACTAAAAAATCATAGGGTAACACCCTTATATTTGCCTCTAACTTATTAGGCTCTATCTCTATACCACGACCAAATCCACTTATAAATAGTTGTATTCTATGATCCCCTACGGGGAAGTTGCGTGGTATAGGGATCTTTAGGACCGTCCGCTTGTTGTTATCTGGAAAAACTGAAATCTTTATAGGATCTATTTCTATGTTTGATTGAGGATCTAAGACAAATTCAATAATTTGCTTTGATTCTATATCTGAGGAAAACTCTAATGGTATTTTGAGATTTTTGCCCTGCATTACTTCCCTGGTTCCATAATCCTCCGTATTTATGTTTATTACACTGGGTGGTAAAACTTCCATTTCATAAATTCTGTTAGCATTAAAGGGTTTCCCCTTAAATTTGCCCTTTGCTATGAAAGTTATTTCATATCTACCCTTTTTATCTGGTATAAAGAAGGAGGAGTATATTCCATCTCCTTTCTTTGCATCACCCTTATTTCCTTGATCACTCAACTCTTGGGTAAAGACATTCCTGTCAGGATCTATAACTTTAACTTGGTATGAATCAATACTTGTGAACCGGTCTTCAATCAACCTTCCACTATTAAGGAGTAACTGCGCCTCAATATTTGTTGTTTCTGAAAGATAGTGCTTTTCATTGCTAGGTGAAATAACTTTAACTTGAATATCTAGATCTTCCTCAGCTGATGTTTTAGTCTCTATTTCCTTTGCAACTTGGGCTTTTATAGCACATATTCTATTTAAAATCTGATTAAATATCTTCTCAAATTGACTGGCTTTATGAGGGTTATAATAACTTCCACCTGTCCTTTGAGCAATCCCCTTTAAATAGTCATCTTCTATTTCACTTGAATTCAAAAAAACAACAAATATTGGCCATAACTTATCTTCATATTTGTTTATCAACTGATCCAGGTCTTGGTAATATTTATCCCTAAGCTCTTTATTGGTCCTATACTTTGAGCCTGGATCAATAACACCATCGGTAACAAGAACAAAAAACTTGGTATTACGGGAAGATGATCTATTGTTCATTTCTTCAAAAGCTTTTGATAATCCAGCATAAACATCCGTATCTTTAGAAGGAGGGATATAATCGATTTCTTCTACTAAAAAGGCTTTCTCTTCATAACTTTTTATCTCTGTTATAGGTATTTGTACTTCTACTTTAGTGTTAAAATGAATAACCCCTATACTGTCACCAAGACTTAGCTTATGGATAAAACTCTTTAAACCTTCATACCTTAGATTTCCGCTATCATTAGTTCTCATGCTACCTGAGTTGTCCATAACAATAAATACATCGATACCCCGATATTCTTCAGCACCGACATGGAATGCCACACTAACTGAGAATATTAAAAGGGCCAAAATAGAAGTTATGCTCTTTTTAATTATCCTTGCCCTCATTAACAATCCCCATCCTTTAACCCATCCCAGTAAATATTTTTATCAAATTGATTATAGCAGGGCCTAATATAACAACAAATATAGAAGGTAGCACAAAAAACACCAAAGGAAATAGCATCTTAACAGGTGCCTTCATAGATGCTTCTTCTATAAATTGACGTCTTTTTACACGCATTGCATCTGATTGTATTCTTAAAACACTTCCTATATTTACACCTAGCTGATCAGCTTGAATTATAGCTCCTGTAAAGGAAGCAAGTTCATCAACCTTAGTACGTATTCCCAGCTCTCGAAAAGCTGTTCCTCTTGTTTTCCCCATCCTGATTTCATTTAGTGTATATCCAAATTCTTGGGCTAGGGGTCCTGAAATCTTCTCAATTACCTTCTCTACTGCCATATCAAAGGCTAAGCCTGCCTCCACACTAACTACCAAAAGATCTATAGCATTGGGTAAATCACTTCTAATACTCTCTTGTCTTGCCATAATTCTGCTATTTATTCTGAAATAGGGGAATATAATAGAGAAAACAGCTGTTAAAATCACTAGAAGCCATATCCGACGTGAGGGCATTTGTGCTAAATATAAGACCATCCCTACTATTGCTGGTAAGGCAATGAACCAAATACTTTGAATAGTGAAGAACTTATTGATTCTATTTTTATCTGTATAGCCCGCTAACCACATCTTTTCTTCAATACTGCTGCCTATCCTCCTGGGAGTTAGACGAGCAAAAAAGTCACCTATAGCTATAAAGATGGGCATAATAGCCCTATCATAAAATGGGACACTCATTGGCTCTACATCTACATCTGCTTGCTCAGATTCATCATCTACCATGCTTTTTAATCTATCCAGTACTTTTCGTCTTTTCCCCTTGACCATACCATATATAAATAGTGACAAAGTCAGAATAAAGCCGGTCAATGAGAATAATCCTATAATTAATTGCATCATAATCCTCCCTTCTACCTAAG
>JAAYTG010000173.1 GCA_012518075.1 Clostridiales bacterium
GAAAAAATTGGAATACAGCTCAACTCTTAAAATCAGCTAAAGAAGGCGCTATTTCAGCATGAGCAGACGTGGAATATATTGATCTTAATGATCTTAATTTCACCGGCTGCAGAGGCTGCATGTTATGCAAGAGAAAAGATGCAGAAAAATGCCGGTGCTATTGGAAAGATAATTTGTATCCAATAATCGATAAGTTTTTTTCAGCTGATTCTTTAATTATAGGGACCTCTATTTACCTAGAAAGGCCTACAAGTGAATATTTTGCTTTTAAAGAAAGATTGCATTTTTCAGATTTATCATATGATGATTATAGCAATTATTTTAATGGAAGAGTAGATGTAGGTCTATTTGTTGCAATGAATGCTACAGAAGTATTTTATAATAAACTATACAAAGATAAGTTTGTGATATACGCAAAAGAACTTGAGATGTTAAATGGTGAAATAACCTTATATCCATCTTATAATACGTTGCAAGTAAAAGACTATTTTAAATTTAATATGGGAAGTTTCGACGAAAGCCAAAAAAATTATATCATAGCAAATATTTTTCTAAGAACTTAAAAATGCTTACGATATTGGAAAGAAATTAAGTCAATAATGATTTTATAAACGATATGGAATTGGCTTTGACTCGGCCCTTGCCATATTCATTTCCTAAACCAGCTGCAACTCAATCCCAAGGACCATTTTAAACGGAATTTTGGGCTGTGCATATATAATTTAATATAAAATAGTTCATTAATACTTGAAATTTTAATAAGATAAAATTCTGGTACAGTAAAATCAACTAAAATATTATACTCGAAACTACCATTATACAATTTAATTTAAGACCTACATGAATAAGTGGATTGTATATGAAAAAGACTTTTAAAAAAATTATTAAAGCATACCCTTATCCTTATTCTTCTTGCGATTGTAAGTGGATATGGGAAAATAACTTATAAAAGTATATAGAGTTAGTTATGGCATAGAAGACCTCAATCTTACAAATGGATTGAGTTTTTTTGTATTTGTATACATTATAAATCATGAGTCCTTTATATCCTTATTGACTATCTAATAAATTGTCAGGCTTATAAAAGCTATGAATATAAGCAAAATTTTTCAAAATACTCCATATGACCATTGACAAGGATAAGAAATAACTTATAATATTAGTATATTAGAATAGTCTAAAGCTATAATAAAAGGAGATGAGTACAATCGATCAAGAACACAAGAATCGTATAGAAAGCCAGGCAGAGTTTTTGAAGGCCCTAGCCAATCCAGTTAGGCTCTGTCTTTTGGAGAAACTTATTGAGGAGGGGGAGACTTCTGTGACAGACATTACTTCATGTATGGATGTGACCCAGTCTGCCATATCCCAGCACCTTCGCAGGCTAAAAGACATGGACATTGTCGAATGCCGTAAAGATGAAAACCGAAACTATTATTCGTGCAAAAGGGAAGATGTGCGCAAGATTATAATGTGCCTAAAGGAGAATGTATAGATGAGAATTGTTGTTATTGGTGGGGTTGCAGGTGGTGCAACTGCCATTGCCCGATTGAGACGTTTAGATGAGCATGCGGAGATAATCCTCCTGGAGCGTGGTAAGCACGTGAGTTTTGCTAACTGTGGACTTCCATATTATGTAGGAGACGTTATTGAGGACAGGGAAGCTCTCTTTGTGACTACAGCTGAAGATATCCGAAAAAAATACAGGGTTGATATTCGTGTCCAAAACGAAGTTACAAAGATTGTTCCAGAGGAGAAAAAACTCCAAGTTGCCAACCACGCTACAGGTGAAAACTATGAATTAGAATATGATAAACTCCTTATTTCTACTGGTTCCCACCCCTTTGTTCCAGAGGCTGAAGGAATTAATAGTGAAAATGTCTTTACCCTCTGGGATATTCCAGATGTAGATGCAATTACAGCTTATATCAAGGAAAATAATCCCCAAAAAGCAGCAGTAATTGGTGGAGGATTTATAGGTCTGGAGATGGCAGAAAACTTAGTAGAATTAGGCATTGAAACCACTCTGGTAGAGATGGCAGACCAAGTTATGCCACCACTAGACAAGGATATGGCCCGACTAGTTGAAAATCATTTAGTTGCCAAGGGAATTAAGCTAATGCTTGGAGAGGGGTTTGAATCTATAGAAAATGGAGGAAGGTCAGTAAAATTAAGCTCTGGCAAGTCTATACAGACAGATTTAGTTATTATGTCCATTGGAGTTCGTCCAAATAGTGAACTTGCCAAGGATGCAGGACTTAAGCTGACAAAGCGTGGCCATATCAAGGTCAACGATACCATGCAGACCTCAGACCTTGACATCTATGCTATAGGAGATGTTATTGCTGTCAAAGACTTCGTTACTGGTGAAGAAACTGCTATTCCTTTGGCTGGACCTGCCAATAAACAAGGTCGTGAAGTAGCAGCAAATATTTTAGGCACTGACCAAGTAGCGTACCAAGGAACCATTGGAACTAGCGTAGCAAAGGTCTTTGACCTGACAGTAGCATCAGCTGGTCTAAACGAAAAAACTCTAGCTCGCCTTGGAAAAAAATACAAAAAAGATTACTTTGTAACGCTAATCCATCCAATGAGCCACGCTGGTTATTATCCAGGAGCAAGTCCACTTACCTTAAAGCTCATCTTCGGAGCAGATGGGAAGGTCCTTGGTGGACAAATTGTGGGCTATGATGGCGTAGACAAGCGTATTGATACCATTGCAACCACTATCCACTTCAAGGGGAATGTTGATGACCTAAGTAAGCTAGAGCTTGCCTATGCCCCACCTTATTCATCTGCCAAAGACCCAGTAAACTTTGCAGGTTTTACAGCTCGTAATATCCTAGAGGGTTTAGCAGATCCTGTGGCCTACCAAGAATATGAGGAGAATCGTGATAAGTATACCTTGCTTGATGTTCGTGAGGACATAGAAACCATTGCAGGAACCATTCCTAATGCTGTCAAAATTCCATTGACAGAGTTGAGAAGTCGCCTAGGAGAATTGGACAAGGATAAGCACTACCTTGCCTATTGTGCTGTAGGAATCAGAGGCTATATAGCTGAGAGAATCCTAAAGGCTTATGGCTATAAAGTATCATATCTTATGGGAAGCTACCATACCTATCAGGATCTGACTGCTACTTCAAGCCCTGGGCATACAAGCCCCCAATCTACTGAACAAGACAAGTTTGTTTCCGAAGATGAGCCGTCAAATCATACTGACATTTCTGAAATGCAAGTTCTAAATGTTTGCGGATTGAGCTGTCCTGGTCCCATTGTTCAAGTTGCTAAGGCCATGGAAGATTTGGAAGATGGCCAAAAACTCAAAGTTACAGCAACCGACCCTGGCTTTACCAGAGATGTGGGATCCTGGGCAGAAAGTACGGGCAACCAGCTCATAAGTACCGAGGATAACAAGGGAACCTTTACTGCAGTCCTTAAAAAGGGAAATGAGGTGCCGGGAAAGCCTGATATGCCGACAGTGGCAAAAGAAGCTCCTAGCAAAGAAAAGACCATGATTATCTTTGACGGTGACCTAGACAAGGCTATTGCCTCATTTATCATAGCCACAGGAGCGGCTGCCATGGGCAACAAGGTCCACATGTTCTTTACCTTCTGGGGTCTTTCCATACTCAGAAAGGAAAATCCTCCAATAACTGACAAGAGCTTCATGGACAAGATGTTCTCTGCCATGCTACCAAAAGGATCTAAGAAACTTGGCCTATCTCGCATGAATTTCTTCGGTGCTGGGTCAAAGATGATTCGCTCGGTTATGAAAGAGAAGGGAGTCGATAGTCTAGAAGAGCTCATCCAACAAGCCTTAGACGCAGGTGTAGAACTAACCGCCTGCCAGATGACCATGGATATTATGGGACTTAGCCAAGAAGAACTCATTGATGGTGTCCAAATTGGAGGAGTTGCCACCATGCTTGCTGACAACGACCGTTCCAATATGAACCTGTTCATATAGGAGAAATTTTATATAAAAAGTGGATCCTTGCTTAGGTTTCTAGGGCCACCATTTTTTATATCCTCAAATATCAGAAGAAGGGCATAAAGCTGACGCTGTGAAAAGGAGCGTTGGCTTTTTTGATTCGCTAATAAGATTGAAATTTATGTAATAATTTTTAAATATACTTAGGAAATAGTAAACCGAAGATGAAACGGTCAAGTATATTCGTTTTAAATAAACGTAATTGTGGCGTACTTTAATACGCCTCATATCGGATTTCTGTACTTAGTCTATTTCACCTTATTTCCTCATAGATTATTTTTTAATATTATATAAATGGGTGTAATTGAATAGTTTCTTTTAGAGATTAATCGGAGATAATTAGGGAAAATTAGCAAGAAAATCACAAAGGATTTTTCAATTAC
>JAAYTG010000174.1 GCA_012518075.1 Clostridiales bacterium
AAATTATATTCTGTATTTTTGATATAATAGCATATAAAATTTTGCGTGTCAAGGTGTTTATAGAATATATTATATTCAGTAAATATTAGATAAAATGGACAAGCATGTTTTATATATAGGAGATGCCATAAATCTACTCTGTATCCAATCTTTTAGACAATAATATAAAGGGGTTCTGGTATAGCCACCATAGCCCCTTTATATTTATAACCTGTTTGTTTGTATGTCGCCATAAGATAATTACACTTTTATCATTTTCTAGCTGATAGAACTAGAAGACAGCTTTAATTATTATGTATCATTGATCAAATTAAGAATATCTTCTAAAAGCGGGATCCACATCCATTAGATTCTCTAAAGACTTAAAAAATTGTCCTTTCCAATCAAAATCACCATCCAAGACACACCACATATATTCATATCCGGTAAACATATAGGCGGCAGCTTGATATAGTTGTTTAGCATCATTTAAGTTGCGAAATTCTTTATTATCTTGTCCTTTTCTGACAATGTTAACTGCAATTTCCTCCAGGTTTTCCCTAAGAGCAAAGGTGCCATAGTTTTTTTCCAGATTTATACTTAAAAGCTGACTGTTTATGTCGGTACCAAGGTCTTGGATGTTATTTATTAAAGTATCAAATAATAAGATTAATTGTTCCCAGCTACCTGATATAGAAATCATCTGCAATAGCAAGGGTGTTAAATTATCCACAATGTGATCGTAAAATCTTACTAAAATTTCCTGCTTGGATTTTATATGATAGTAAAAAGTGGGTTTTGTAATACCACATGCCTCACATATATCATTAACGGTAACCTGATTATATCCTCTCTCCTGAAAAAGCTTACTGGCAATATCGAATATTATATCCTTTGTGCTTGCCATCTAACATCACCCTTCCTACAAGATGGATTATAGCAGTAAAACTAAATAATCACAAGAACAATGAGTAAAATGCCAAATAATCTCAATAAAAGTTCAGCATCTTTTCATAAATTTAATTCTTTTTAAAATATTTAAAATAAAAATCAAAAAACATTGACAAAAGATTCACAATGGTGTATTATTACCCTAGTAAGAGTTTTTGATACTATAGTAATGATATTTTTTATAGGAGGATGGCTATGAAAATTTTTGATAGAACTAGAATTGGTAATATGACCCTTCGGAATAGAATATATATGGCTCCTATGGGTACCTCTACGGATCCAGATGGTTCTTTTTCCGATCGTTCTATTCGCTACTACGAGGAAAGAGCCAAAGGTGGCTTTGGACTAATTATTACGGGTGCCAACCAGGTTACCACCAAATATGAAGCAAAAGCCTGTAATATATTAGAAACCCCCAAATCTATAGAGCAGCTAAACTTTTTGGCAAGAAGGATACACAATCATGGAGCAAAGCTCTGTATTCAACTAACACCTGGACTGGGACGTATGCAATTCACCACAGGAGATGTAAGACCTTACGCTCCTAGTGAAGTAGACTCATTTTGGTTCCCAGACATAAAATGCAGGGAGTTCACCGTTGAAGACATTAAATTTTTGGTACAGAAAATGGCAGAGGGAGCAGCCTTAGCAAAGCATGCAGAAGTTGATGCTATTGAACTACATGGATACGGTGGCTATCTAATGGATCAGTTCCAGTCTGAGCTATGGAACAAAAGAACCGACGAGTATGGTGGTAGCCTTGAAAACAGAATGCGCTTCTCAGTCGAATGTATAAAAGCAATACGTGAAGCAGTTGGCCCTGACTTCCCAATTCTATTTAAATTTACTCCATACCATGGTGTCCCCGGCGGCAGGGAGATTGAAGAGGGAATTGCAATGGCTAAAATTCTAGAAGAAGCCGGCGTTGATATATTACATGTTGATGTGGGTTGCTATGAAGCTTGGTACAAGGCAATAAATACTGTTTATCAGCCACCTCGTGTTCAACTTGATGTTGCGGCTGAAATAAAGAAAAATGTTGATATTCCTGTTATGTCCCAAGGGAAAATGAATAACCCTGCAGATGTAGTAGAGGCTCTCCGGGATGGTAAGGCTGATTACATTGGATTGGGACATATGGCAATAGCTGATCCATATTGGGTTCAGAAGGTATTAAAGAATGAAACCTATGATATCGTTCCTTGCATCGGATGTAATGAGTGCCTATACGCAGGTTTTACCGGCAAGATTTTGCATTGTGCAGTTAATCCTCACGCCTTTGCAGAAGATTATTATCCTGTAACAGCAGGAGATCCAAATAAGCGGGTTCTTGTTGTAGGAGGTGGCCCTGCTGGCATAACTGCAGCAGTAACTGCTGCCGAGAGAGGTATGCAGGTTGAGCTTTGGGAAAAACGCAATGAATTAGGTGGTCTGCTTCTGGCAGCAGGAGGTCCACGATTTAAAAAGGATGTCAAAGACTATGTAGATTATCTGGTGGGCAAATTGTATCGCAGCAATGTAAAGCTATCTTTAATGAAGGATGCTACACCTGAAGAAATCCTGGCAGGAAATTATGATAAGGTTATTATCGCTACAGGTTCTAGCCCCTTTATTCCTCCTATTGAAGGCATTACAGAAGATTTTGTAGTTGGTGCCAATGACCTCTTGACTGATCGCAAAGGCTACGGAAAAAAAGTCGTAGTTATAGGTGGCGGACTTGTAGGTTGTGAAACAGCCTGCCACTGCGCTGAAAAGGCAGATAAGGTAACGATTTTAGAAATGCTGCCTGAAATTTTAATGAACACCAAACATAGCAAGAATAACGATCAGGCCCTTCGCCAGTTGATGAAAGATTGCAAGGTTAAGACAGTAACAAATGCTAAGGTTCTTGCATTTAAAGATAAGGCTGTTATCTATGAAGAGGACGGAGTTCAAAAATCAATTGAGGCCGATACAGTAGCAATTGCTGCAGGTTATCGCTCAAACACTAAGCTCTACGATGCTATTAATGGTAAGGTAAATTGTGCTCTTGTGGGCGACGCTGAAGTTCCAGACAACATCCTAAAAGCTGTTCACCACGGATTCAATTCAGTGCGTTGTATCTAATGAATAGATTAGGCCTAAGACAGAGACCCCAAAATCTGTGATAAACAATTACTAATATAACTAAGACTCAGGCATTAAGATTATGTCTGGGTCTTTTTTATGATTTTAAGAGGATAAGCTGCAAAAAGCTTTGCAAAACTTTATAGCTTGTTTATCAGCTATTCTCTTTGCAATAAATAACTATTTAAAGCTATCAATAATGACTAGCAAAGATATGTTTTTAATAACTGAAAGTCTTTCATGCAAAAGTATAATTTCCTCAGACATTATTTAAATAGTGTATTTCAGGAGTCTATAAATCTTCTTTAGCTAAATTTGCTGAGTTTACAATAATCATGACTTTACACATTCTTATACATATATATTGTATTTAGACAGAGAATTAGGTACTATTATAGTATACTTAATAAGTTTTTGGAAAGGTGTTTATATGCAAACCACTATGGAAGAAAGATTTGGTAAAATCAAAAAGATCCTATTTTTTATTATAGGCTTTGTTGTCATGCTAGGAACTGCTAACCCTGTCCAGGGGGCAGATTTCCTGACGGAGGATGAAAAGGCTTATATTGTAAACAGGCCGGTATTGACAGCAGCATCCATTAGTGGAGCAGGCCCCATAACTTTTATTGATTCCAAAGGAGAAGCTCAGGGAATTGGAAAAGCTGTCCTTGACGAAATCTCAGCTAAGACAGGACTCACCTTTGTATATACCCTTTATAACTCATTGGAGGAGCTATTAGCTAGCAATGCTGATATCATTTATGCAATTCCACCTAACTATGCGCCAGAGAATATGAACTTGTCTCAGCCATTTCTAAAATCAGAAACCATACTATATATTAATTCATCATTGGAGTCGGAGAATCTGGATGACAAAATATATGCTGCTGTAGAGGGTAGTCAGCTTCCCGAAGGAATCAAAGAAGAGAATTCAATCTACTTTTCAACAAGGGAGGAGAGCCTGGAAGCTGTAAACAAAGGGCATGCAGATTATGGCTACGGAAATGCATATTCTGTAATGTACTACTCAATAAAGAATGATTATAAAGATCTTGTTACAATCCCTAAGGGAAAGGAATCCAGGGAGTATTGTATTGGCCTCTTAAATAAGGACGATATCTTACTATCCATTCTGAACAAATCCAAAACTCCATTGATAGTGCAAAAATGCAATCTATAATTCTAAACGTAGCCTCTCATATAGAGAAAGAGATCACCTTAGGAATGATAATAAGTGCCTATGGCAATAGAATCTTGCTTATTGCTTTTATTATCATTAGCATTCTACTCCTTAGTGTTGTTTCTAATATACGGACAAAAATAAGTTGAAAATTCAAAACAGACGTTATGAAATGTTAGCCCTTATTTCTAATGAATATATGTATGAATATCAGCCAAAGTCAAATCAGCTAAAAGTATCTGAAAAATGTAGATATTTGTTTGGTGCTAAAGATACATTCGATAAAGTAACTCAATTGCTCAAAGATCATCTATCCAACCATGATTTAGATGAAAACAATCCAACCATAAAGCTTCCTTTGGCAAATGGTAATACAGGTGTCTTCAAAACAACAAACACCAGCATATATGATGAGAAAGAAAAAATAGTGTCTATAATTGGAAAGCTAGTTGATGTTACCGATAAAGTGGCAGAAAAAGAAGCTCTCATAATGAAATCCCAAATTGATGGATTGACAGGTTTATACAATGCCAGTACAACTAGGGAGTATATTATTAAAATGTTAAATGAAAAAGAGAGTACTGTAACAAATGCACTCCTAATCATTGATTGTGATGATTTTAAACATATTAATGATACATATGGTCATTTAGTAGGTGATAAGATATTGGAGCAACTGGGATCGATTCTAAAACAGACATTTATAAATACAGATATTATTGGCCGTATGGGTGGAGATGAATTCTGTGTATATATAAAGGATATATCCTCCATTGCTGCTATTGAAGAAAAATGCAATACAATAAATCCTTGGCTTAAAGAGGCCATAACAGGAGTAAATGCAACAGTCAGTATTGGTATGGCTTTGGTGGAAGAAAAGGATACATTCGAAGATGTATTTAATAGAGCTGATCAGGCTCTCTATAAGGCAAAAGAAAATGGAAAAGCTCAGTTTTACTACTAGTTTTTACTTACCTTTTCCTAGATTCTCCATCCTCCAGATCCTATATATCTTGGAGCTTACATCCCCTATCCTATATACCATAGAACTCATATACTCTGGATCCTGCTCCTCCCACCAAATATATAATCAATATTCATTATTATTAAATGCAGCAAGAGTCAATTCCTATCCTATAGCCTCCATATCAGATCCTAAATCTTAGGCAAAGCATAAATAATATATTTTCAAAAGTAAAAAAGCTATGGAGAAAAGGGAAAATATATGTTATACTATCACTGATAATGATTATCAGTTTCAGTTGAATAAGGAGGAATACTTATGCCTTTAGCATATGGACAAAAATCATCTACTTATAGGATTGAAAGTTTGCCAAGTTCACATCTATTAAAAGTCCTTGGCTTTAGAGAAGGAACACAGTTCACTGTGCAAAGCAAGCAGCCTTTTAAGGGACCTATAGTAGTTAAGATTGGCAACAGAAGCATAGCTATAGATTATGATGTTGCCAGTGAAATTCTAGTTGAGGAGGTCGGACATCATTGAGTCATGGTATAGCCGCTTCACAGAAAAATCCCAGCAATGGGAAAATAAAAATACTGCTTATGGGGAATCCCAATGTAGGCAAAAGTGTAGTTTTTTCAAAGCTAACAGGAGTCCATGTAGACAGTTCTAACTACGCCGGTACTACCGTAGATTACACCGTCGGTGATATAAACTTTGGTAATAAGCAGGGTATAATGATAGATGTGCCAGGTACCTATTCTTTGGAAGCTACATCTGAAGCAGAAAAAGTAGCTGTAGCCTTATTGGAAGAAAATGCAGATGTTATCATCTGTGTGTTAGACGCCACTCATCTGGAACGAAACCTGGATTTAGCATATCAATTAAAGGAATATCCTATTCCCATAGTATATAGTCTTAATCTTATGGACGTGGCAGGGAGACAAGGCATCAAGATAGATGTAGACAAATTATCTGAAGAATTAGGCAGTCCTGTGGTTCCCACCATTTCCATTAAAAATATAGGTCTAAGGGAGCTTATGGAGGTTGCTATTGAATCCTCAAAAAAGCAGGTAGAGCCAGGGCCAAAGCTAGAAGACCAGGAAAGATGGGACAAGATAAGAGAAATCGCTAACAAGGTTCAAAGCCAGGTGGATAGAGAGATCACCTTTATTCAGAAATTGGAGAATTGGACCGTACAGCCTTGGCCCGGGATACCTATTGCTCTACTGGTGCTCATAGCTTCCCTGGGCGTGGTAGTGGGTGGGGGAAAAGCCTTAAGGGCTGTAATTCTTCTACCATTGGTTAGGCAGGTAATCATGCCTTTTCTAAGCAAATTAATATCTTTTATTGTACCTGCTGGAGTATTTAGAAATGTCCTAGTGGGTGAATTTGGTATTTTGGTTATCGGTATTGAGTGGCCTTTTGCTCTTATATTGCCTTATGTTTTTTTATTCTATGCTGTATTTTCATTCTTAGAAGACAGTGGCTACCTACCTAGAATAGGGGTTTTGGCAGATGGTATTCTAAGACGGATAGGTATCCAGGGAGGAAATATTATACCTATGATGCTAGGCTATGGCTGTGCAGTTCCTGCCATACTCGGTACTAGGGCTGCTAACTCCAATAAAGAAAGGATTATGGTAGCTACTTTAGTATCTTTTGCTGTTCCTTGCGCCTCTCAAAGCGGAGCTTTTTTTGCCCTTTTAGGAGATAGGTCTATATTTTCCCTAATATTTGTATATGCCCTTTCCATATTAGCAATGTTAGCAGTTGGGGTTATCTTAAATAAAATGATAACGGGAAGAAGCCAGCCTCTGCTTTTAGAGGTTCCTAATCTCTTATTGCCAGATAAGGATGCCTTCAAGAAGAAGTTAAAGCTTAGGATGAAACATTTCCTAGTGGATGCCGAGGGACCCATGCTGATCGGTATAGTTATTGCCGCTGTTATAGCAGAGACCGGCATATTAAATGAAATTAGTAAGGCTATAGGCCCCTTTGTCCAGGGGTGGTTGGGATTACCTAAAGAAGCCAGTCTTTCCCTACTCTTAGGAATAATAAGAAGAGAACTGGCAGTCTTACCCTTACTTGAGATGAATTTGAACACCTTACAATTAACTGTAGGTTCAGTTGTGGCATTATTTTATCTGCCCTGCTTATCAGTATTTGCTGTGCTTACAAAGGAATTCTCTTTAAAAGTAGCCCTATTGATAGGCTTGATTACTACGGCTTCAGCCTTCTTATTTGGCGGTATAATTAACCATATAGGTAGTTTTATCATAGGATTTATGGGCTAGGGGAGACATATGATAAGCATTTATACTAAATGGATAGAGAGAAGATTTTGTAAATATGAGCCTCTAATTAAGCTATGCCGCCTATACTATCGGGATATAGTAAAAGAAGAGATTGAAGCAGCCAATATCAGAAGCTGGGATAAGATCTTATGTATCGGTGGTGGATCTATTCCCTGTACGGCTATAGAAATTGTAAGACAAACAAATGCTCAGGTCCATGTTGTTGACATAGATAATAATGCGGTAAAGTGCGCTAGAAATGTAGTGGCAAAATTGGGCCTCCATGAAAAGATTACTGTAATCAATGAAAAAGGCCAGGATATAGACATTGAGCCCTATGACGTAATCCATCTTGCCCTACAGGTTAGTCCCAAGGAAGAGGTATTACAAAATATATGGAGCAAATCTAAAGAAGGAAATAGAATTATCATCAGAATCCCTCGAAAGACACTTAAGCCGTTTTACTCCAATATAACAGATGATTTTATTAAAAAATATTCTGAGACTATCAAAAGCATCCCTCTAGATTATAAGGCCAACACTATGGGTGCAATATTACTTATGGAGAAAATTTAGGGGAATTATAATGAAGAAAAAATTAATAAAGAGTTTTCTCTATTTACTAGCAGTTATAGCTTTTGCTTTTATTATGATAAAGACCGACTGGAAAGAGGTATATCTCCACATAAGGTCTATATCCCCAAAAATCATAGTACTCCTTCTCCTATCACAGTGCTTTACCATACTTTTACTTTCTCTCCAATGGAGGTCAATGTCATTAAAAGTAAAACAAGGAGTATCTTTTTGGGATATTCTAATGGTAAACGCAAAGGGTAATATAGTAGATGCCATTACTCCAGGGGTAAAAGCCGGTGGTGAATTAGCCAGAGTCTATGAGCTAAGAAAAAGACTAAAAATAAAATTTGGACATGCTACTATTATAGTAGGCTTACAGAAAACCATGAGCCTACTTAGTTTTTTGTTTATGACCTTATCTAGTCTTATTTGGTTTAGTCTTACCATAAGCAACCAATATAAAAAGTATTTATATGTCTTTTCCTTTGTCATTGCTATTTTTGCTATTTTGTTGGCCTTTCTGGTATTGTTTTCCCTAAATCCAACTTCTATCATTAAGCCCCTAAAAAAGATGTTTAGTGCTTCTAAAATTATGCCCAAAATAGATAGAGCACTTAGAGAATACAGCAAGATAGTAAGAAGCTTGCTCCAAGACAAGAGAAAATTCTTCTCCCAAATGATACTGGCACTTTTTATTTGGGTATTCTATTCATTTAAACTTCTTTTGGTAATGAAAGGCTTAGCCATTGACATGGATCTTATCTCTATAGCAGCCATAACATTCCTAACTTATATAATGGGGATGATCCCCATACTGCCAGGTAGTATAGGTAGTTTTGAAGGTTCTATGCTAGTTCTTCTAGGAATTAAAGGTGTGCCAATGGAAGTAGGACTTTCTGTTGCTTTTATATTTAGATTTATAACATTTTGGTTTGAGTTTATAATAAGCTGTTTTATTGTATTATTGGATAAGGTTCTCCTATTTCCCAGGAAAGGTGATGAAAATTTTGAGGTCAGAATGTAACAAACAGTTGAAATCCTATATACTAGCTAATGCAATTACCTATGCTAATATGTCCTTAGGTGCTATTGCTATTTTTATTAGTGCAAATAGTATCCCTACAAATTTAAAAATTGCTTGCCTTTTGATTATATTAGCAGGGTTTACAGATAAGCTAGACGGCTATGTGGCAAGGAAATTAGGAGTCACCAGTAAACTTGGTAGGGAACTGGATTCCCTTAGTGATTTAGTTTCCTTTGGAATGGCTCCCGTTATACTATGGTGGCATATAAATAGAGGCTTATTGGGGATAGGCGGTGTTTTGGTATCTTTATTCTTTCTTGGCGGGGGTATGTATAGGCTAGCCCGATATAATACTATAGAGGAAGAAAAATATATAGTAGGACTGCCCATAACCATAGCAGGTATAATTATGGGAGGCAAGCACCTATTGGATATTAAACATAGACTAGAATCTATTGGTCAAAGCACCATAAACATTGAAAATATGTTCATTATGCTTTTACTGTCTATATTGATGATCAGCAGTTTCAAAATCAAAAAGCCCTCTTTACAGGGCGCACTACCCACTGATAAAACTAATATAGATAATTAGATCTTTATAAGATTAATTTTTGTGATTGTCACTATTTATATCATCTAGCTATGAGGATACCTTCTTATTCCACTACTTCCTCACTCTTTCCTATTTATACTCTGCTCCTTGTGAAAACCTTCCGGATACCTTTTTTCTAACTTGCTTATGTTCTCCTGACATACATGCCCCATATCTAAACCTAGTGCATGAGACATCAATGCAATGTACCAAGCCACATCTCCCAACTCTTTTTTTATATACTCCTTGTCCAATTCATGACCGTGAAAGATTCCCTTCTTTATATGGTCTACACACTCCCCTACTTCTCCGGCCAATCCTAGACTGGCATTTAGGACCTGCTCCTTTATTGAGTTATATTTCCCTTTGGTTCGCATGGCTCTTCGCTGATATTCAGATATATCCATAAAGGTACCAGGCCATACTAGTTTTCTATTTAGGATATCTACAAACTTCCTTAAGCCCTGGACATCCTCCTTATCAAATCTTCCCTTGATGGGGCTATCAATGTCTAGTACTCCTATTAAAAGGTTGTCTTTTATAATAGGCAGTACAATCTCTGATTGGGATACTGGATCACAGGCAATGTGGCCAGGAAATTTGTTAACATCCTCTACTACTTGTATCTCCCTAGTCTTTGCAGTAGTTCCGCACACCCCTTTACCCATCTCTATCCTGACACATGCCGGTTTGCCATGAAAAGGACCCAGCACCAATTCTTTATTCTTATAAAGATAAAAACCAGCCCAGTTAATATCCTCCAAGGTGTGATATAGCAAAGAAGAGGCATTGGATATCCCCGCCATCCAGTCCGATTCTCCTTCTAGTAAAGCCTCTAAATAACTATTGACTTCCTTATAAAATCCCCTCTTATCTTTGGCGACTATCTTTTCTATTTCAAACACTTAGATTTTCCCCTTCCCACTCTTTAATGATTATTATATACAAAGGCGCCCTGATCCTTGGCCTATTGCTTGTCTTTTATCGCTAAGGTCTATTATAGAGGTCAATATAATTAGGTGCAAGTAGAAAACTTAAATATTGCCAAGGTAAGTCCAGAGATCATCTAATCCTTAATCCATTATGAATCTTAACAACCCTTTACCTAATTAAGCAAGCCATGACTCACACTAAATAATTAGCTGGTGAAATAACTCAAAAATATATTTAATACTATTCCATGTGGACATCTCAAGCAAACTTTTAAATATAACGGTAAATAAGACAGGTAATAAAATATAGGCCAATACCATGGATATCAAAATCACATAGTTCTTATTCACCCTTATCTT
>JAAYTG010000175.1 GCA_012518075.1 Clostridiales bacterium
CAGCTCTTGCTCAGATAATAAGGTTGGTAGAAGAAGCACAAGGAAGTAAAGCCCCCATTGCAAAGATGGCGGATATTATATCCGGTTACTTTGTACCTATAGTATTGGGAATTGGCATAGTAGCTGGCCTTGCATGGTGGATAAGTGGAGAATCGGCTATATTTTCCCTTACCATATTTATATCCGTGCTGGTTATTGCATGTCCCTGTGCACTGGGCCTAGCTACCCCTACAGCAATAATGGTAGGAACAGGCAAGGGTGCGGAAAATGGCGTTCTCATAAAAAGTGGAGAGGCCTTGGAAACCGCTCATAGGATTGACACTGTAGTCTTGGATAAGACCGGAACCATTACCTTAGGGGAGCCAAAAGTAACAGATATACTAGTATATGGGGATATAGATGAGGATGAGCTTCTGAGACTATCTGCATCTGCCGAGAAAGGCTCAGAACACCCCTTGGGAGAAGCGATAGTTGAAAGGGCCCGGGAGCAGGGTATGGAATTGGAGACCCTAGAAGCCTTTAATGCAATCCCTGGACATGGGATTGAGGCAAAACTATTAGGCAGGAGTATGCTCCTTGGTAATAAGCGCTTGATGAATGATAGGAAGGTTGACTTAGGAGAGGCTTTAGATCACTGGCAGAGCTTGGCCCAAGAAGGTAAAACCCCTATGTATATAAGTATAGATGGAAAACTAGCCGGTATAATTGCTGTAGCCGATGTACTAAAGGATAGTAGTTATGATGCCATCAAGGCCCTCCATAGGCTGGGACTAGAGGTGGCTATGATCACTGGAGATAATGAGCGTACCGCCCAGGCAATAGCTAAGCAGGTAGGTATTGACAGGGTTTTAGCTGATGTCCTGCCCCAGGACAAAGCCCATGAGGTAAAGAAGCTACAGGCTCAGGGCAAAAGAGTAGCCATGGTAGGGGATGGAATCAATGATGCCCCGGCACTAGCCCAGGCTGATATAGGTATCGCCATTGGGTCAGGAACCGATGTAGCCATGGAATCAGCTGATATTGTATTAATGAGGAGCGATCTTAAGGATGTATCCACTGCTATTGAGCTGAGCAAAAAGACTATAACTAACATCAAGCAGAATCTATTCTGGGCATTTGCCTATAATACAGCAGGGATACCCATAGCTGGGGGATTACTTTATATATTTGGTGGTCCTTTACTAAATCCCATGATTGCAGCTGCAGCAATGGCCTTTAGTTCCGTATCTGTAGTTACCAATGCCCTAAGGCTTAAGCGGTTTAAACCAAGTATCTCATAATGACTGCGCTTTATGCTAGTTGACCCTATGTTAGTATAGCGATAACTGTTGAACTAGCATAAGAGGTTAAGATATGTTATCTAATAAAGGAGGACGAAAAGATGAAGAAAAAGCTGTTTATTGAAGGAATGAGCTGTCAGCACTGTGTTATGCATGTAAACAGTGCCCTGAAGGATCTGGACGGGATAAAATCCGTAGATGTAAATCTCAAGGGTAAGTTTGCCACTGTCGAGTTATCTAAAGACATAGATCATGCTATGCTCAATGAGGTAATAGATGATGCAGGGTATGATCTTGTCAAGGTTGAGAACTTATAAGAGAGGGACAGGGGGATAGGTTCATTTTCCCGCAAGCAACGGAAGTGAAGAATATTACGGAAATCACATTGCGAAAAGGTTAGAGCCTGTTAACGTAGCTAGGGTAGGCCGAATCAATGTTTGAGCATAGCGAGTTTTGAGAAGGGCCCGTAGCAAGGTTACAGGCTCTTTGCCTGGAAGCTCTAGTGATTGGATTAATATTCTTCACTCTAATTACGGATTACGGAACAAACACAAATATTAATCTGTATCAGGTGTTAGGAGGGAAGAAAATGCATAGGGAGCAGAATAATCCCATATTTAGAAATCTAAAAATCGCCAGAGGTCAAGTAGATGGAATAATCAAGATGCTGGAAGAGGATAGGTACTGCATCGATGTTTCCAGACAGATTCTGGCCACCATATCAATATTAAAAAAGGTGAACGCAGAGATTCTTCATGACCATATGAAGGGCTGTGTAAAAAAGGCAATTATAAATGATGGTGGCGATGAGAGCTTGGAGGAGCTATTGGATATAATGAGAAAGTATCTTTAGTAACACCTTTGTTCCTTTTTAATATTATATGATAGTACTGCATAAACTTTATAGGTAATAGGAAAAATGCATTTGCCGGGACAACTTTCAATGGTTCTAAAAGGCAGAACTCTTTCCAAAACACCAGGATTATATTAGAGATCTTCTTGATTTATTAGAATCATTATATGAATAAAGGTAATATATATGTTTATAGGGCTTTTTATAGAAAAGATGATTGACAAATAGAAGGTGTGGTATGTATAATAATCAACAAACCCGCTTTAGCGTGGTAAAGGGAAGAGTCTTTGTTTTATTATGTTTAAGGAGGAAAATGAAATGAAAAGAAGTGTATACACTGGCCTATTACTAGTTTTGATTGTTGCATTCTTTATAGGCTGCTCAGCACCAGCTGGAAATGAAGACGAAATCAGAATTGGAGTAAACTATGAGCTGTCCGGAGGCGTTGCTAGTTATGGACAAAGCTCAGTGGATGGCATTGAACTGGCTATAAAGCAGATTAATGAGGCAGGCGGTGTGGATGGAAAGAAAATCACACTGGTCAAGTATGACAATAAATCTGAGCCTGCTGAAGCTACTACACTAGCAAATAAACTTATGACACAGGATAATGTTGTGGCGGTTATAGGACCTGCAACATCCGGTGCTTTTAAATCCCAGATACCAGTAGCAGAGCAGAACAAGATTCCAGTTGCTTCAGGTTCAGCGACAGCTGACGATGTTACCGTAGACGCGTCAGGTGTCAAGGAGTATGCTTTCCGTATCTGCTTTAGCGATTCCTACCAAGGGACAGCTATGGCCAATTTTGCTCTAAACAACCTTTCAAAGGAAAAGGCCGTAGTTATTATGGATAGTTCTAGTGATTATGGTAAAGGATTGGCAGACAATTTCATCAAAACCTTTGAAGAAGGTGGTGGCACTATTGTTGCCCATGAATCCTATGTATCAAAGGATACGGACTTTAATGCCATACTTACCAGTATAAGAGGTCAAGACTTTGATGTTATATTTATTCCTGGCTACTATGAGGAAGCCGGCCTAATAATCAACCAAGCTCGTGCACAAGGTATAGATGTACCTATTATAGGAGCTGACGGATTTGATTCTCCTGAGCTTGTAAACCTTGCCGGTGCCGACGCCCTGAATGATGTATATTTTTCTAACCACTACTCTTCTCTTGATAAAGACCCTATAGTAGTACAGTTTATTGAGGACTTTAAAAAAGAGTATGATAGGGAGCCAGATGCATTTAATGCATTAGGTTATGACGTAGCAAAGTTTGTAGTGGACGGTATAAGCCGAGCAGAGAAGCTTGATGGGGAGTCTGTAAAAGAAGCCTTGGAATCAACCACAAATTTTGAAGGTGTCACTGGTTCTTTTAGCATAGACGAGAACCATAATGCTATAAAGGCGATTAAGGTTATAGAGCTGCAAAATGGTGTTCAGGAAAGTGTTATCACAGCTGGACAATAAACAGCAAAAGTTATAGGAGCTTAGCAAATAAGTAGGGGTTATTGCTCGACCCTACTTATTTGCTATTTTATCTAATTTTTTATATAATTATCATGTATCCTAATACCCCCAAAAAAGAAAGGGAAGGAAGGTAAAGGATTTGGAAGGATTATTACAACAGATTGTAAACGGAATAACCCTCGGTAGTATCTATGCACTTATGGCCTTAGGTTATACCATGGTATATGGAATTATAAGACTAATAAATTTTGCTCATGCGGATATATATATGATAGGCGCTTATGTGGGATATTATTGTATGAGCTTTTTCGGGCTTGGCTTTTTACCATCCCTAATAATTGCCATGTTTATATGTACTCTTCTAGGTATCATAATAGAAAAAATTGCTTACAGGCCACTAAGAAATGCCACAAGGATCTCGGTTCTGATTACTGCCATAGGGGTCTCATTATTTCTGGAGTACGGTACAATGTTCTTTGTTACGGCAAATGTACGAACCTATCCCGAAATGACGGGATTGTTAGCAAGAACTATAAAGATGGGCAATATAGTCATTTCCATGCAGCAGATCTTACTGGTTAGCATAACAATTGTATTGATGATACTATTACAATTTATTGTAAAGACTACTAGGATAGGAAAGGCTATGCGCGCTGTCTCTATGGACAAGGACGCAGCAGAGCTTATGGGGATAAATGTTGATTCTACAATATCTTTCACTTTTGGTCTAGGCTCCGCTCTAGCAGGTGCAGCAGGAGTATTGGTAGGAGTATATTATAACTCCATAAACCCCTTAATGGGTATGGTACCCGGGCTAAAAGCATTTATTGCCGCAGTTTTTGGAGGTATTGGAATTATCCCCGGAGCCATGATTGGTGGATATTTTATTGGAGCCGTGGAAGTCCTGGTTGCCGGTTATGGAAATTCTATGTATAGGGATGCTGTGGTATTTGGCATATTGATACTGGTCCTTATAGTTAAACCTTCAGGGCTGTTGGGCAAGAATACGAGAGAGAAGGTGTGATCTAGATGAAGAAGTTAATTGGCCTTGGGCTCACCTACGCAATTGTACAGATTTTAATCATGACCAATGCTATTACCGGCTATCTACAAGCTACATTGGTTACTATTTGTATCAATATTATTCTTGCTGTTAGCCTCAATCTAATCACAGGCTTTACAGGACAATTCTCCTTAGGGCATGCTGGTTTTATGTCCATTGGTGCTTATGTATGTGCTCTAATAACTATGAGAGTGCCTACTGTATATGGTTTTATATTAGGTGTACTTTTAGGAGCTCTTGCAGCTGCTCTGGTGGGATGTCTGGTTGGCCTACCTACCCTGAGGCTGCGGGGAGACTATTTGGCTATCGCTACTTTGGGTATGTCAGAAATAATTCGTATTATATTTCTTAATATGGAGATTACCAATGGAGCAGCAGGTCTGAACGGTATTCCACAGTTTGTCAACTGGACTTGGCTTTTTACCTTTACGGTGGGGACTGTTTTAGTTATATCCAACTTCATAAAATCGGCTCATGGTCGTGCATGTATCTCCATACGTGAAGATGAGATAGCCGCAGAAGCCATGGGGATCAACACCATAAAGTACAAGGTAGTTTCTTTTACCATCGGTGCCTTTTGTGCTGGTATTGCAGGTGCCCTCTATGCATCTTACTTTTACTTTTTAAAACCCGATTTGTTTGGATTCTTAAAGTCTGTGGATGTCCTGGTCATTGTAGTATTAGGAGGACTAGGGAGCATTTCAGGATCAATTTTGGCTGCTATTTTATTGGCCCTTATTTCCAGCTATCTACAGTCCTTTCCTGAGATTCGTATGATACTCTATTCTCTGACCTTAATTGCCATAATGATCTTCCGGCCTCAAGGATTAATGGGTTCAAAGGAGATCTCCCTATCTGTTTTTAGCAAGTGGGCAAGTGGTCTTAAATCTAAGAGGGGGAGGGTTTAGCTGATGTCAATCTTAAAGGTAAACAAAATAACAAAATCCTTCGGCGGGTTGACCGCTGTATCTAAGGCAAGCCTTGAGCTAGAGAAGGGTGAATTGCTGGGGCTGATTGGCCCAAATGGTGCAGGAAAAACCACTTTGTTCAACCTCTTGACGGGTATATACGTACCGGATAGTGGAGCTATTAACCTATTCAGAGAAGGTGAAGAAGTGGCTCTTCATGGATTAAGACCCCACAATATCTGCAAGGCGGGACTAGCTAGAACCTTTCAAAATATTCGTCTGTTTAAAGATTTAACCGTTCTTGAAAATGTGCGTATTGCCATGAATAAAAATATTAAGTATGGTTTTATACCTAGCTTCTTTCATCTACCTTCTTACAGGTGGGAGGAAAAGCAATCAATAGATGATAGCATAGAACTGCTGAAGATTTTTAATCTGGATGATAAGAAGGATGAGCTTGCCAAGAACCTTCCATACGGTGAACAACGGCATTTAGAAATTGCTAGAGCTCTTGCTACCAATCCCAAACTCCTGCTATTGGATGAGCCTGCAGCAGGAATGAATCCTGCGGAGACTGAAAATCTCACTAAGATAATAGGCGAGATTAGGGAAGAGTTTGATTTAACAATTTTGCTTATTGAACACGATATGTCTCTGGTTATGAAGATCTGTGAGCGTATCTATGTCCTTGATCACGGTATGGTAATTGCCAATGGAACCCCGGAGGAGATTAGATCAAATAAGCGGGTAATAGAGGCTTATTTAGGGGAGGATATCAACGATGCTTGAAATAAACAATATTGATGTACATTATGGTGTGATCCATGCTCTTAAGGGAGTATCCCTAAAGGTAAATGAAGGCGAAATTGTAGTGCTAATCGGTGCCAATGGTGCGGGAAAAACTACAACCTTACGCACCATATCTGGTCTTAAAATGCCAACTGGGGGTACAGTACTCTTAAATGGAGCAGATATCACAAATATGTCTGCCCAGCAAAGGGTAAAGATGGGCCTATCCCATGTGCCGGAGGGACGTCGAATCTTTGCCGGCCTAACGGTACTAGAAAACCTGGAGTTAGGAGCCTATCTCCGGAGAGATAAGCATGAAATATCCAAGGACTTGGATATGGTTTATCAGCGTTTTCCTATTCTTCGAGAGAGAAGAAGGCAGATGGCAGGAACCCTATCAGGTGGTGAACAGCAAATGCTTGCCATAGGCCGTGCCTTGATGAGTCGTCCAAATATACTATTCCTAGATGAGCCTTCCATGGGTTTGGCACCTTTATTGGTTCAAGAAATATTTAATATAATACAGGATATAAATAAGGCTGGAACCACAGTTCTTCTGGTGGAACAAAATGCAAATATGGCACTGCAGATCGCAGACCGAGCATATGTTATGGAGACAGGGTCTATAGTTATTTCCGGAACAGGATCAGAGCTAATGAAAAGTGATGATATAAAGAAAGCATATTTAGGAGGTTGAGTGTATGTTTGTTAGGCAAAAGATGACTTCAGATCTCTTTACTATTTCCCCGGATCAAACTATACCAGATGCCCAGGAGATTATGACGGAAAACAATATTAAGCGTCTACCCGTACTCAAAAACGGAAAACTGGTAGGGGTAGTTTCTAAAGAGGATATCCTGCGTGCTTCTCCATCGAAAGCTACCACCTTCAGTGTAGGGGAAATCAATTATCTCCTGGCAAAGACAAAAGTTAGTCGAATAATGACAAAAGATCCTATTACCATATCGTCCAATGCCCTCCTTGAAGAGGCAGCTATTTTGATGAGGGATCATGGTGTCAGCTTTCTACCTGTTGTGGACGACAATGACTTGGTGGGGATCATAACAGAGAGTGGTATCTTTGATGCCTTTATTGAACTTTTAGGCTTCCGTGAAAAGGGGACCAGGCTTACTATAGAGGCAGTGGATGCCCCTGGAATTATGTCCAAATTAACCAGCATAATCAGCAACTTTGGTGCCAACATATCCAATGTAGCTGTCTATCAGGGTACCGCTGGAAAGAGTGCAGTTGTAATAGGTATCGACACTCTAGATACGGCAGATATAGAAAAGGCTATAGAAGAAGAGGGCTTTAAGATCCTATATAAACTTCAGAATAAGTAAAATTAAAAAGGGCTATTGGTATAATACAAGTATGAAAAGATTGTATATGCCAATAGCCTATTAAAGTTATTCTATTCGATGGTTATTGCATCTACTGGGCATTGAGACTCTGCTTCCCGTGCAGCCTCTATGTAAGATTCAGAGATTTCATCTACTATGACTTCTGATAAGCCTTCATCATCTCTCTATTGTCTTTCACCGATTATCTTTCATCGATAGGGACATATTTCTCTCGTGACTTTACACTTATATAGGCTGGTCGAATAATCTTGCCAGCATTAATCAATTCCTCAAGACGATGAGCACTCCAGCCAGCAATACGGGCTACGGCAAAAATAGGAGTATATAACTCCATGGGTAACCCTAACATACTGTATACAAAGCCACTATAAAAGTCTACATTTGCGCTTACGCCTTTATATATCCTTCTCTTTTTTGAAATAAGATCTGCTGCAATCCGGGCCACCTTGGAATATAGCTGGTATTCCATTGTTAATCCTTTTTCTTCGCTTAGACTTTTGACTAGACCCTGAAGTATATCAGCCCTGGGATCAGACAGGGAATATACTGCGTGACCCATACCATATATTAAACCGGACTTATCAAAAGCCTTTTTGTCAAGGATATCAGTTAGGTAATCTCTGATTGCCTCTTCATCTGACCAGTCAGATACGGACTTTTTGATGTCATCGAACATCTGCATAACCTTTATATTAGCACCACCATGCTTGGGTCCCTTCAATGAACCTAAGGAAGCTGCTACTGCTGAGTATGTATCTGTACCAGAGGATGAGACCACATGGGTTGTAAAGGTTGAATTATTTCCTCCGCCATGCTCAGCGTGAAGCACCAAGGCTAC
>JAAYTG010000176.1 GCA_012518075.1 Clostridiales bacterium
CACCATAGCTGGATGAATATGAATCCCATCGGCGATAATTTCAACCATGGCTTGGCTGGCAAGGGCTGCCCCTACCACGCCCGGTTCCCGGTGATGAGGTGCCCTCATAGCATTGAAAAGATGTGTAAATATAGAAGCACCAGCCTCGATTGCCTGCAAGGTCATTTGATAGTCTCCATCAGTATGACCTATGCCTATGCTTCCCCCTCTATGGGCTACATATCTTATAAACTCCAGGCAATTTTCTATCTCGGGAGCCACCGTTATATGTATCTTCAGGTCCCCTAGTATGTGTTTGTATTGGTCAAAGTCGGAAAACTTGGGACTTGTAATCCAATTTGGATTGTGAGTACCTCTTCTTTTAGAATTGATAAATGGTCCTTCAAGGTGGACCCCTTCTATTGAAGCACCGCTAGAGCCCATTTCATGAGCTTGCCGAATGTTCCTTAAAGCATTCATTCTGTCTTGACTGCTGCTAGTAATGATAGTAGGCAAAAAAGAAGTTATCCCCCTATGTGAATAATATCTACTTAGCTTACTTATTTGGGACGGGGTGGCAATACTGATATCATAGCCTATTGCCCCATGAGTATGTATATCCACAAGTCCTGGGATAAGATACTTACCTTTTAGATCCAATATCTCTATTTGCCCGCCCCTGCTTTGATAATGGCATAGAAAATTTATCTTTTTGGTTATCGACTTGATAATACCATCCTCAATAAATATATTTCCTTCTACAAACTCTCCCTGGGCCGATAGATATAGACCATTTTTTAGTATAAGCATAGATCCTCTCCTAGTTTAATAGCTTGTGCCAGCTTAAATTCCTATTCCCTAGCTTGCCCATGGGATGTCCTGGCTTGATCATTGAATGTGCACAGGCAAGCTAAAGGATATTGTTGTCCCTTGTCCAGGCTTGCTCTTGGCCCAGATTCTTCCCCCATGATCTTCTATGATGCTCTTGCAAATGGCAAGTCCCAAACCGCTTCCCCCGTAATTTCGAGATCTGGACTTTTCTCCCCTATAAAAGAGCTCAAAGATATGGGGCAAGTCCTGCTCATCAATGCCTATACCATTATCCCTAATGAAAACTACAATTTCTTCCTGATTTTCCCTTGTTCCTAGCCTTATCTGCCCATTACTTCCCACATACCGGGATGCATTTTGTATTATATTATCCATTACCTGGGCAATTCTTTTTACATCCACCCTTATCCTCACTGATGGCAAAGGGGCTTCTTGGATAATCTCTATATGACTGTCCAGCCAATCCAGCCTTATAGAATGAAACATATCCTCTAGCATTGCCTTACTGTCCACTACTTCAAAGTCCATTTTTAAACTTCCCAAATCCATTTGAGAGAACTGGAATAGATCGTCTATTAGAGCATCTAATCTATTGGTTTTGTCCTGAATAACTGTTAAATACCGCTCAAATTGATCCTCATTCTTTGCCATCCCATCCTGGAGAGCTTCTACATAGCCCTTTATAGAGGAGATAGGCGTACGAAGGTCATGGGAGATAATGCCTACTATCTCCTTCCGTTTTCTCTCAGATGCCATCTGTTCCTTTATGGATTTTTTCAGTTTTTCCTTCATGGTGTCAAAGGCTTGACAAAAACGTCCTAACTCATCATTCTTTTTATATTTTATAGTAAAATCTAGGTTGCCACTGGCTATACTTTCCGTTGCTTTGTTTAGCTCATTTAAGGGCAGTAAAATGCTTCTGGAAATAACCCTGGACAGTAGAGCTATAAACAGGATAAGAGAAGCAAATCCGAAGGCATAGCTGCCGCTAAAATGATAGAGAACTTTCTTGGCTATATCTTCAGGCATTAGATTGATATCATAATCAATAATAATTTTGCCAACCAGCTTATCATCTCTTTCTATATCCGTCGAATAGGAGTACTTGGTTAAGCTAAAGAGGCTAGTATCCGGAGCCAAGGCCTCTTCTTTTGAGATATCACCATTAATCATGGAATCATACAGAAGATCCCCTTCCAAATTCATAACCCTGATCCTTCCATCAAATTCTTCAGCTATAGGCTTTATGATTCTATCAAAGGCATCATAATTATCTATTATGCCAAAATTGTCCTCTATCTTGGCAATAGCCCCTTGAAAATTGCTGTTCAAGCTATTAAATTTTACTATCTGCGGGTCATGATTGAGCTTGTTTATCATAATACTCATCATGATGGTGATGTTTACAATAGGAACGATAATTACTAGCATAAAAGATATGACTAGCTTTGTCCTCAAGCC
This sequence comes from Clostridiales bacterium, assembly GCA_012518075.1. Classification (GTDB taxonomy): domain Bacteria; phylum Bacillota; class Clostridia; order Caldicoprobacterales; family UBA3941; genus JAAYTG01. The sequence continues at coordinate 2,272 of JAAYTG010000176.1, forward strand.
TAGCTTCATAATTTTTCACCTACAAATTTGTAACCCACTCCCCATAGGGTTTGAATATATTCTGGATTGGATGGATCCTGCTCTATCTTCTCCCTTAGCTTTCTTATATGGACTGCCACGGTATTTATATCACCATATTCATGATAGCCCCAAACATGCCCAAAGATTTGATCCCTTGTCAAGACCTTATTGGGGTTCATAGCAAAGAATCTAAGGACTTCAAACTCTTTAGCCGATAAGGAAATATCCTTTCCCCTAACCTTAACGCTATGGCTTCTAGTATCCAAGATAAAATCTTTAAACAGTAACTTCTCCCTCTTATCCTCTGATTGACCCATCTGATAGAAGCGCCTAAAATGGGCTTTTACTCTGGCAACCATCTCCTTAGGACTAAAGGGTTTGGTTATATAGTCATCGGCACCTAAACCCAAAGCCTGTATTTTATCTTCCTCACTTTTCTTTGCGCTTAACATTAGAATGGGTATGCTAGATTCTTTTCTAATAATTTTGCATATCTCCATCCCATCAATCTTTGGAAGCATAATATCCAAAATGGCCATATCCGGTTTGTACTTCTCCCAGCATTCTAAAGCCTCTTGTCCATCAAACGCCAGTATTACCTGATAGTCTGCCGCTTCAAGATAATCTCTGACCAGCTCCCCTATTTCCTTTTCATCATCCACTACCAGTATCTTTTCCCTCATATATCTTCCCTGCTCCTTGTGCCTTATTGGTGCGTCTGTCTATTTGTGCAAAAACCTGGAAGCAAGCTCCTGTACCTTCTGGTCCTCTATATCAGCCTGTCCATATCTAACTTTTTCATAGTTTTCTGTCAAATCATCTATTTCTCCAGCCTTGTCCCTGCTCCACTTCATTATGTCTCTACCTGTCTCCTTAGGGGTTAAATAGTCTTTATAGGTATAGCCTGCTTTCATGGATTTAAGAAGTAGGTTTCGATACAAAAATCTTATGCGATGCTGATTGTTCTCAAGCTCTTTCCATTTTGGTCCTCTTTCTAACAGCCCTCCCACCCATTTTTGAAATCTATCTATATAGGCCTTGCCTATATCTGCAATATCCATAAGGCTTTCTTTTTCGTCTATAAATCCTACTCCCTCTTGAAAAACCATTTTTTCTTTTAAAATATCTCTTAAATATCTATAAAGCTTTTTGAGTAATTTATAGATGGTTTTAAGCCCATACCAAAGGAGAATAATTGAAAAAATCACACTGGCTATCACAGCCAGTACTTCTAATATTATGAATATCCAGGAGGGTCCTTTTGTTGGCCCTTGGGGGAGTAGTTCCATCCCCCCTTGACCAGGAGCCTGCCCTCCCCCATCTAAGGGTTGGTAGAAAAAATTGGTCAGAAAAACCATAAAAGCTACTATAGATCTAAGCATTCCCTTGACCAGCCAGATGACCCCTTCCCTTAGCTTATGGAAAAAGCTGATTCCCATAATCACAGCCATGGTGATTAGCACTAATGCTCTATTGTTTTTTAAAATAGCTGATGAAATAAGGGGAGGCCTGTCCTCTACCGGGAGAGAAGCCGATAACAATTGTTGCGAGTTAATAACAAATAGAGTTACAAGCATATAAACTAATCCTGGCCAGGCTATGTAAGGAAAATAAACCTTCAAAGCCGGCGCCAAGCTGTAAATAGAACCGCCTACTAGATAGACTAGAAGGCCTATCCACAAAGCCATAACAGGAAAATTGTGACTCCACTTCCTGCCACGCAAGCGGATGCCGCGATCCAATACCATAAGACCAAATGCAAATATAAGACCCATGGCAAAAATATTATCGGATGCCAGCCAGGCTGCCAACAGACTTATCAACAAGCCAGCCCCAATCTGTGCATATCTTGCTTTTTTCAAGAGAAACCTACCCAAGATTAAGCCTATTAAATATAAAAGTAATAAGCTAGCTACCCAAATCCAGACTTCCTGAGGGATAAGTAAGATGCCAATGGTAAATAGAGCTGGAAAGAAGGCCAGAATCTCAAATATTCCCTGGAGCCATTTTACCGCTATAGTCCTAATCTCCGAGCTTCTAGCTTGCATCTTTGCCACCTTCTTCCCCCATCTCCCTTAGCCATAGTATCTCCACGGAATTGCCCATATCCTCCAACTGCCTTATTTGGTTTCTCATACGGTCTGTCACATAAGAAGTAATAAACAGGTAATCCACAGAACCTGAAAAAGTTCCTGCACCCCTATATTTTATATCCTCTTCAAGAAAAGTATAGAAGGTAAGGCTCCTATCTATTATCAGTCTGGCCATGGTTTCAAGCAGTAGAGTTAGCTGTTCCTCACCGCTGCGGGGAAAAACCCGTACCCCTTGTCCAGGCTCATCTATTAAATATCCATTGCTACCAAAGCCTGTATCAATACCCTGGGCTATAGCATGGCTTGCAATAGAGGCAGCATAGGAGATTCCCTTTTCTATCAGCTGAGGTTCAGTAATAGGGCCCCACATATCCTCACCTATATCCATATTTAGGTATATCATAATCCTAGGATCAGCTGTATATTCCCTTTTATGGACCTGCAAGCTTCCTGAACGAGCTGTAGCTTTCCAGTTTATGCTGTTTAATGGATCTCCAGCAGAGTATTCCCGCACTCCCGCATAGATAAAGGGATCTTCCACTATCCAGCGCCTAACTGCTACATCCCCCATCCAGCTTCGAGAGAGGAAAGGTATATCGTCTAGGGGTAATAGCTTTGGATATACCAGCAGCTCGGCATCTAGCTCATAGATCCTTGTTGCATCCTGAAAACCAAAGAGGTCTCCACAAGTTAGGGTGGCAGAATTCAGTCTATAGCAACCCCTCTTTTTACATCTTATCTTATGTCTTCGATTGATGCCAGTATAGGGCATTAAACTAAATAAACTATTATGAAACTGTTTGTGTCTTATGTCTAGATTGGATTGTTTATCAAACTCCAAATCTTCACTGATCTTTGACTCAATTCGCAACCAAGCCACGGGCAGAAGTTTTCTATTACTGATCCTCTCTATCATCTCTATCCTCTCACCCTCAAATACCCTGGATCTACTAAAAAACCTGTCGTAACTTATGCCCTTTAAGGCCCATTTCCTGGATATCCATGCCTGGATTAACACTACCACTAGGCTAACAAATATTAACCATTGTATTTTCATAACTCTCCCTCTTGCTCTAAAGGAATATCCTCTGCTGGTACTTCTACCAGCTTTAAAATCTGTTCTATTATGGTCTCTAATTGTCCTTCCCTTTTACCCATAACATTCCTCAGTATAATCCTATGGCCTAAAACTGGTTTTATTATATCCTTTACATCATCGGGAGAAACAAAGTCCCTACCCCGCATTATGGCGTAAACCTGAGCTGCTTTTAGCAAAGCCTGGCTTCCTCGTGGGCTAACCCCTAGAACCACCTCACTATGCTGCCTGGTCATCTCAACTATCTTTACAATATAGCGTAGGATGTCCTGGCTTACATAGACCTTACTATAGTTTTGCTGTGCCTCAATTATCTCATCCTGACTGGCAACAGGCCTTATATCTGCAAGGGGATTTGTTTCCTTAAAGCGTCTTAGAATCTCTATACCTTCTTCTGTTGATGGGTATCCCATATCCACCTTAATTAAAAATCTATCCAGCTGGGCCTCCGGCAGGGGAAAGGTACCCTGGGTCTCCACAGGATTTTGGGTGGCTATTACCATAAAGGGCCGATCCAGTTGTCTGGTCTCTCCGTCCACAGTTACCTGTCCCTCTTCCATGCATTCTAAGAGGCTGGACTGAGTCCTAGGCGTAGCCCTGTTTATTTCATCCCCTAATAATATATTGGTAAATATAGGCCCAGGACGGAATTCAAATTCACCTGTCTTTTGATTATAAAAATTTATTCCACTTAAATCACTGGGCAATAAATCTGGTGTAAACTGTACCCTTTTAAATGAACAATCAAGAGATTTGGCTAGAGATTTAGCTAATAAGGTTTTCCCCGTTCCGGGTACGTCCTCTAATAGTACGTGACCTGAAGCAATAAGAGAGATGAGTAGCTGATCGATTACATGGTCTTTACCTACAATTACTTGTTTTATATTATCCTTTATCCTTTGTGCAAGTCTTCCAATCCTTTCTAGCTCCATTTGATTACCTCTTTTCTGAAATTTTTCTCATATTGTTGGTCTATAGAATATATTCTCCAATAACTTACCAAATCCTTCAAAGAGCTATGTTTTTGGAAGAGGTAGGGCTAGATATGTGTTGTTTTGGTCTTTTCTTGTATTTTCTTTATACTTTATAAATAATCATAGTTTTTGTCTTAGGCCTTATGCCAATTTATCTTGAAAGTTCATATATAGTTGATATATAATAAAATCATATAAAATCCTTTATATATTATACAAGAATTATATTTAAAGTATAAGTTCCTTGTATTTCTATGGTTATAAAAGGTAGTTATCCTAAGTTAACTCCTTGTGTTCTTTAATACTATAATTATGATGTCTATTCGAGCTTCACTTTGCCGATCATTGGGACATAGCTAGGGCTTTTTAAATTACACAAGCCCAGTTTTTTTGAACAAATAAGTGGAGGTCTCCAGTCATCAATAGAATATTCTGTTAGCATAAGGATAACTGTTGGACTGAAACAACAGTTTGAATTTATTCACTGTATTTAATAAACAATAACTTGAGAGGAATGTACAAAATGAGAAAATGGTTCTCTGTTCTTTTAGCCCTTATCCTATCACTTATACCAATCGTCTCCTTTGCTTGTCAGATTCCCTTGGAAAGACAGGGCAAGCGAGTTTATCTTCATGACCAAAGCCAGGCCGAGCTAGTCTCCTATAATGTTTTTTTTAGAATAAGGACAGGCTTTTCTTCTGTTAACACCTCCATGGTCATTAAGAATCAAAATGCAGAAGAGCCCGCGGCTTTTATAATGGGAATGCCTGTTCAAATAGACAACATAAGCAAGATTCGTGATTTATCGGTGGTCAGCGAGGGTCAATCCCTTAAAGTCATCCAGAGATCTACTCTTAAGGATCCACCTAATGAAAAGGAAACCGATGTACAGAGCTGGTTTGTATGGGATTTTTATCTAGAGCCTGGCCAGTCTAAGGTAGTGGAGTGCTCTTTTTCATTCGATAATAAATTGGAATTAGACGGAACTGAAATTGTCACCTATCCCTTGCAACTTTTAGAGAACTGGTCGGGGACCATCAAAAACCTTCAGATAATTGTAGATTTGGATTTTTATGGGCCCTATGCTTTCGATCCCATGCCTTCCCTATCTCCCAGCCAATACGACGAGGGTGGAAGACTAACCTTTAAGCTAAAGGATGTAAGTGCTCCTTCTGATTTTGAAATTTCATTCAAGCCTATGGATCTGGTTATGACTAGATATATTGAATCTAAGGCTGAATCTGATAATGATATAAAGGCTATCTTGGAAGCATATAGACTATCTAGCTATGACAAAACTGTGTCATTAATCCATGATTATTTAGCCCAATCAAATGATACTGAGCTAATGGCTGAACTGAAATATCTAGAAGCCTTATCCTACCAGAATCTTTATGACCTGGATAAGGCCTTGAATATTTTTAATCAATTGGAGCCTAATCCTGGCTTTAGTGAATCATTGTCTCCAATCATTAGGAACAAAATTATCTATGATAAAACTGCTATTTTAAAGACTCAGGCTGATGGAGATCAAAAGGCTCTAGATTACCTAAACTCTATTAAGGATTCTATAGGGGATGATAATATCTTCGCTATGTGGCTAGATAAAGAAATAACCCTATTAGCACCTCCGCCACCACTTGTGGAAGATGAGCCCATAGAAGAGGATACAAATCAAGAAAATCAGGAAGACGCCAGTGAAAATGAGACTCAGGTTATAGAAAAAATTAGTATAGGCAGGTATGAGTTTTATATAGAAGAACTTCTTGTAGTGGCTGTAGTAATACTTGTTCTTATATTTATTATTGCTTCAATAATTAGGAAAAAGAGAAGAAGAAGGCGTAGCTCTATCTTCAGATACTAAAACTTTTATGGCCGGAGGATAATGCTATGAATCTATTATTTATCGTAAACCCAACGGCAGGAAGCGGGAAGAATTCTGCCATCAACTCCATAGAGCTGATTAAAGATTTTTGCGTAAGCAAGGACTTAAACTATAAGATAGAGAAAACTCGCTATAAGGGTCACGCTACTCTTCTAGCACGCCAAGCCGTTACTTCCCAAGCCAAATATGATGCTGTTATTTCTGTAGGAGGAGACGGTACCCTTCTAGAGGTAGCCAATGGTCTAATGGGCTCAGAGCTCTTACTTGGGATCCTGCCAGCAGGCACTGGAAATGACTTCGCGCGTTCTATAGGAATTCCTTCAAATGTCAAAGAAGCTCTAAGCTCTTTATCCAAAAGCAAAAGTCGGTTAATTGATGTGGGCAAGCTAGGTAATCTTTTTTTTGTAAATGTAGCCAGTATAGGCTTCGATGCGGAAATTATTAGGGATATTTTTAAGTTTAGAAGGTTTATCCCAGGGAAGGCATCCTATTACATTGCAGCCCTTGTCAAGTTCTTTACCTTTAAATTTAAAGATATTGCAATTAATATGGATGGTCAAAAGATGGATTCCAAAATTCTATTGGTAGCTATCGCAAACGGCACCCATTATGGCGGAGGCATGAAGGTAAATCCAAATGGGAATTTAGGTGATGGCTATCTTGATGTAATTGTAGTTAGTTCCCTCCCCCGATATAAGATTCCATTATTGATGCATAAGTTTATTAAGGGTACTTATCAGGATTTGCCTTATGTAAGCACCTACAGATGTAAGGATGTATCCATATATTCCCAGGATGCTCTGGTTATCAATGCTGATGGAGACATATTTGGTACTACTCCTGCAAAGTTTACTGTAAAACCCTTAGCCCTAAATATTATAGCAAACTAGAATTTGCTCAAAGTTATTACATGACTATACGGAGGACACATAAGATGGAAATGTTTTACCAAATAGTGGATAAGTATCTTTTAGAGATTTTATTAGGTCTTTTTGCTTTAGCTCTTATAAGCCTTATTATTGTTTGTATCAACTTTTACAGAACCTCAAAAATTATGAAAAAATATAATAAAATGATGCAGGGAATGGATAATAAAAATCTTGAATCTATGCTCTTAAGCCATCTAGCAAGAGTAGATAATCTTAACAGTAAGGTTGAGGATCTGGACTATAGTCTAAACCAGATTTCCGGGGAGCTGGAAAATTGCCTTCAGAATGCAGCTCTAGTACGTTACAATCCCTTTAATCAAATGGGAGGAGACCAAAGCTTTTCAGCAGCACTCCTGGATAAAAAGGGCGATGGCCTAGTGCTGACGGGCCTTTATTCTAGAGAATCTTCTTCAATATTTGCCAAGCCCATAGTTAATACGCAGTCCAAGTATCCCTTATCCAATGAGGAAAAGCGGGCAATTGAATTGGCTCTCAAGGAGAGTAAAGTTTAACCTATAATATAAAGTAAATGTATAATAAAACACCTGCCCCACATAATATAAGGGGAGGTGTTTTTTATGAGAACTATTGCAATATCCAGATCCCTTATAGAGCTGAAGGAGCCCCTTGATAGCCTTGGCTATAAGGTTTATTTCCAAGATGAGATTACAGCGCCAGTGGATGTTTTTATCTATTCTAGTGACAGTAGCCATCCATCCCTTTATTCTGCCACCCAAATGCTAAGTAGCTTACCTATATTAAGCCCCTCGGTAAACAGTGAATATAATGGAACACTCCTAATAGATGGCAGGGGCAAATCTATAGATGAAATTAGATATATTATAGAGAATCGGCTATATAGCCCTATCTTTTAAGGGATTCTCTTTCATCATTCATTTTGATAATATTTGGGAGATTGTAATAGATTCCCCCGCTTATTATTTTAGCCATCCTCATCACCAGGCTTAGCCTGGTGTTTTGCAAAATAATATACTCCATAAAGCCCGCAATGTTGACAATACCCATAACGTGTATATGTCCTACCTCAGGAAGTTTTTTGTTTACCCCTGCTCCAGGTTTGATTGG
>JAAYTG010000024.1 GCA_012518075.1 Clostridiales bacterium
AGATTGCCGGGGGTTTAATCGTTCTATTTATTAGGTTTTTACAGGTTTATAGTACTTCTTCTATAGTCCTAGCATTAGTTTCATAAAGGAATCCATGCCAGTGTAAATTATTATACCTAATTATATTTACTTCTAGATATGGATGCCATAATGATCAATGGCTTGCTACTAGGCTTCTATCCTTCACTGGAGGAGAAACAGAGTAAGAAAAAGAGATTATTCTAATTCTATCTCCCCTGTATTTAATGCATAGTATCTGCCCTTTTGCTCCATCAAATCTTCATGGTCTCCTCGTTCTATAATTTCTCCATGCTCCAATACCATAATTGCATTGGAATCACGTACTGTAGATAATCTATGGGCTATTACAAAGGTGGTTCTTCCCTCCATAAGCTTATCCATACCTTCTGATATCAGCTTCTCGGTTCTGGTATCAACAGAGGATGTAGCCTCATCAAGTATTAATATGGTAGGATTGGCTATTGCTGCCCTTGCGATTGAAAGCAGTTGTCTCTCACCCTGTGAAAGATTTTCACCATCAGTTATTAGCTTTGTATCATAGCCTTTAGGAAGATTTTTAATAAAGTAATGGGCATTAGCAAGCTTTGCCGCCGCTTCTACTTCCTCATCTCTTGCATCAAGTCTTCCGTACCTTATATTGTCTGCTATTGTTCCCTCAAAAAGGTGGACATCCTGAAGCACAATGCTCATGGTGCTCCTTAAATCATATTTATTTATACGCCTAATGTCTATGCCGTCATACAAAATGGTACCTTCATCTATCTCATAAAACCTGTTTATAAGATTGGTTATTGTGGTCTTGCCAGCACCGGTAGAGCCTACAAAGGCAATTTTCTGACCGGGTTTTGCGTAGAGATTTATTTTCTTAAGAACTTTTTGGCCTTCTACATAACCAAAGTCTACATTCTCAAAGGTGATATGTCCTTTAAGTGGTATCTTCTCAAATTCTCCATCTTCCCTGGGCACCTTCCAGTAAGGATCTTTTTCTCCGTCATCCCTTATGAGCCGCACATCACCATGGTCAATCTCTATTTCCTCATCCAATACATTAAAGATTCTTTCTGCACCGGCCAGGGCTGCAAATAGTGTGTTAAGCTGATTGGAAACCTGAGTTATTGGCCTTGAAATTGTTCTTGTATATTGCAAGAAGGAGGCAATATTTCCTACGCTTAGTCTATTCTTCATTACCAAAAAAGCGCCAAACATTGATACTAGGGCATATAGGACAAAGGATAAATTCCCCATAATAGGCATGAGCATAACACCATAGGTTGAAGCCTGAGTACTTGCCTTTCTTAATTCTTCATTACGCCTGTTGAAGTGATCGATAGTACGATTTTCATAGTTAAATACTTTAACCACCTTCTGTCCTGACATCATTTCTTCTATATAGCCGTTCATATCAGCTAATGCCCCCTGTTGGTAGCGAAAGTTCTTAGCTGACCTTTGCCCAACATATTTTACAAATACAAGCATTACAGCAAGCATAGCTACTACTACCAAGGTTAGTATGGGACTTAGGATTATCATCATAGCAAAAGTTCCAAATACCGTTATAGCAGATATTGTAACCTGTGATACGCTCTGTTCTAGGGATTGATTGAGCATATCTACGTCATTTGTATATGTTGACATTAGCTCACCATGGGAATGGGTATCAAAATAGGATACCGGCAATTTCTCCATATGGGAGAACATGTCCTGACGGATCTTATGGACAGTGGTCTGTGCTAGTCTAGCCATTAATAGATTGCCTAGATATTGGCCAAGGGAGATTAGTATTACCAGTATAGCCATGTATATAAGATATTTTATAAATACTCCTTTATCATAGTTTCCTACCAATGTATCAATTATAGGACTTAGCATAGCATTTGCGCCTATCTGAGCCACTGAGCTGAGTATGATAAAGAATATACCTCCAATGAGCAGCACCTTATTGAATCTAAAATAGCTAAACAATCTAATTAGTGTTCTCTTAGGATCCCTTGGGCGGAGCTGTCTCCTCTTTGATTGAGTGCTCATTGTCCCACCACCCCTTTCTGCTGTGACTCATAGATTTCCCCGTATATTGGAGAAGTTTTGATTAATGTATCATGATCTCCTATTGATTCTATCTCTCCTTGATGTAAAACTATAATTCTATCAGCATGTTCAATAGATGAAATTCTTTGTGCAATAATAACGGTTGTTACATGCCCAAGTTCTTCCTTGAAAGCCTTCTGAATCTTTGCATCTGTAGTCATATCAACGGCACTGGTCGAATCGTCCAGTATTATGATCTTAGGTGATTTTAATAAGGCCCTTGCAATAGTAAGTCTTTGTTTTTGGCCACCCGAAAAGTTATCTCCTCCCTGTTCAACCCTATGGTCTAGGCCGTCTTCAAACTGTGAAACAAATTCCCATGCTTGCGCATGCTTTAATGCATCTATAATTTCTTCATCACTAGCATTTTCATTTCCCCACTTCATGTTTTCACGAATAGTACCTGAGAATAAGGTGTTTTTCTGCAATACAAATGCAACTTGATCCCTTAGGGCTTTTACATCATAGGTTCTTACATCCTCTCCTCCAACATACACGGTACCTTCTGTTACATCATAAAGTCTTGGGATTAGCTGTACCAAGGTGGATTTTGAGGAACCTGTTGATCCAATAATTCCAAGGGTTTCTCCTGAACTAATGTCAAAGTTTATATTCTTTAAGGTGTTTTCATTACTACCGGGATATCTAAAACTGACATTGTTAAAGCTTATGGAGCCATCTCTCAATTCATTTACCGGTTGCGAAATTTCCCTGATTTCCGAATTTGTATTTAACACTTCCAAAATTCTTTGCATTGATGCTGAACCTCGCAAAAACTGCATAAAGAAGAAGGAAATCATCATAAGGGACATCATAACCTGGGTTATATAGGTAATAAAGGATATGAGCTCACCACCGCCTAAACTACCTACAACAACCTGCTGCCCTCCAAACCATAATACTGCAATAATAGTAGAGTATATAATAAGGTTTAGTACAGGCATAAGTACTATTACAAGAGAAATAGCCTGCAAGGCAGTATCTCTTAAGGAATCATTTCTCTCCCTGAATCTTTTCTCTTCATGTTTTTGCCTGTTAAAGGATTTAACAACCCTAATTCCTGTTAAATTCTCTTGGATTATGGCATTGACCCTGTCTACACGACCTTGCAGCCTTAAAAACAAGGGCCTTGCCTTGGTTAATATTATAGCTATTACAATGGCTGTAAGAGGTATAGCTATCAGGAAAACCTTTGCTAATGATGCATTTATAGTAAAAGCCATAATAAGTGCAAATAAGAGCATAGAGGGTGCTCTTATAGCCATACGAAGACTCATCATTGTAACCTGACCAATTGTATTACAATCGTTAGTTAGCCTTGTTATAAGGGATGATACAGTAAAATTGTCAAGATTTGCAAAGGAAAAGCCCTGAACCTTTTTGTAGGTTTGCTTCCTTATCTCTGCGGCAAATCCATAGCCCGCCCTGGCTCCACAATGAGCGCTTAATACCCCAAAGAGCATAGCCAATAATGCAGATACAATCATTAATAGGCCAACCCTTACAATATAGTTAATATCCCGGTTTGCAATCCCAATATCAACTATCCGAGACATAAGGTAGGGTATGACAATATCTGCTATAACCTCTAAAATCATAAGTATTGGACTTAATATGGCATAAACTCGATATTTTTTCATAAGATGTAATACTTGACTCAAGAAATCCCTCCTATTCTATCTTAGCTTTTAAGCCTTATTATTCATCTTTTCGAGATTTTTATTGATCTTTGATAAAGCATTATATAAATTTTCAAGTTCTTCTTCAGTAAATCCTTGAAACATATCCTCATATCTCTTAAATACGTAGTCCTTATAATCATGGATCATGGACTTACCCAGAGCCGTTACTGCTAGCCTGTTATGTCTCATATCAGATTCCAATGGAACTTGTTTGAGCATACCTAGCTTTACTAGTCTCTTCACTGCACTGCTCATGGCCCCTTCTGTAAATCTCATTTGCCTGGCTAGTTCCTTCTGACTTGCATCCGGATTGTTATGGATTTTCATTGTCAGAAATAAAAGACCAAAGGTTAGTCCATATTCATCTATTTTATCCTGCAAGAGCTGACCTATCCTTTGCTGAGTTTCCTTAAGCTGTATTGCTACTTTTGTTTCAACCACTGTACCACTCCATTACTTTTATATTAAGCTATTTATATTAACACTTTAGTGCCAAAGTATTTTTAACAATACTTTAATGCTAAACTATTTTTAAGGGATTGTCAATTACTTTATCATTTAAGTATTTCCATGTAGAACAGCTTCTAAATAAAAAGGAAAAGAAGAAGTCTCAAGCTTTTTTGTCTTGCTTTTAGATATAAAGGATGATATGATATTTGTATGTAACATACAAATATATAGGTTGAAGGAAGGGTTTTATTGAAAGAAAAAACTATACCTTTTATAGAAGTTTGGGATTTACTTACTAATGTCCAATCATTAATGAATTTGTTAACACGGAATGTACAAATGCAATATGATCTGGCACCCCAGGAATTGCGCATAATGATAGAACTAGATCGCACTTCTAGCATGAACATTAGTAAATTATCCAAAGCCATACATCGGGACTTTGGAAATGTCAGTCGCACCTGCTCAACATTGGCGAAAAAAGGACTTTTACATCGCAGAAAGTCAGAAGAGGATCATAGGGTTATATTAGTGGAACTGACTGCAAAAGGCAAGAAAAAACTGGAGGCCTTTTATCAGTACAACTTGACTGTAATGCAATGTAAAGCCTTAGAAAATAATAGAGATAAATATGAAGCTATGATGACTGGAATGAAGTTATTCCTCTCATTCATGGCAAAAAGAATGGAGGAACTAGATGATTAATAAAGATAACCAAAGTAGAAAACCAAAACCACCAAAGCCAATATTGTACTATTATGTAATAGCATTATTAGGTGTCTTATTGTTAAATTGGATCGTACTACCATATTTAATGAAGCCCAGAGTCGAAGAGGTTGGATATTCCTTCTTCTTAGATAAGATTGAATCCAATCAGATAAAGACCGTTCAAATGGAGCAAAACCAGATCTTATTTATCAGCGAAAATGGAGATGGAAAACAACTATACTATAAAACTGGGTATGTCAATGACCCGGAACTGGTATCACTGCTACGGGCCCATGGCGTGGAGTTCGGTGCTGTTATACCTAGCCAGCCAAACTTTTTTCTAAATATACTGCTATCCTATGGAATCCCTATATTGATAATCTGGTGGATTGGTAGAAGGATGAGTAAAAGCTTAGGAAATAAAATGGGGGGCGGTGGCCTAGCCTTTGGAGGCAATACTGGAAAGATTTATGTTCCGACAGGGGACAAGAAAACTTTCAATGATGTAGCAGGACAGGAAGAGGCAAAGGAAGCCCTGACAGAAGTTGTAGATTACCTGTCACATCCGGAACGGTACACGGCTATCGGAGCCAAATGTCCAAAAGGTGTCCTACTAGTAGGTCCTCCCGGAACCGGTAAAACCTTGATGGCCAAAGCTATTGCTGGTGAAGCCAATGTTCCCTTCTTCTCTATTGCCGGATCTGAGTTTGTAGAGATGTTTGTTGGACGTGGTGCAGCAAGGGTTAGGGATCTTTTTGAGCAGGCAAAGAAAAAAGCTCCTTGTATCGTTTTTATAGATGAGATTGATACCATCGGTAAAAAGAGGGACGGTGGATTGAATACCAATGATGAAAGAGAACAGACCCTAAATCAATTGCTGACGGAGATGGATGGATTCGAAGGTGATTCCGGAGTTATCATTTTGGCGGCTACCAACCGACCAGAAACATTGGACCCGGCCCTATTGCGTCCAGGTCGCTTTGATCGGCAGGTACCAGTAGAACTTCCGGATTTAAAGGGACGTATAGCTATTTTTAAAGTCCATGCAAAGAATTACAAAATGGCAACAGGTATCGATTTTGATCTTCTAGGCAGGGCTACAGCAGGAGCCTCAGGAGCTGAGATTGCCAACATTGTCAACGAAGCCTCTCTGCGGGCTGTAAGATTGGGCCGCTCCCGTGTATGCCAGGAGGATTTGGAAGAATCTATCGAAGTAGTAATAGCTGGCCATCAAAAGAAGAATGCGATTCTCTCACCAGAAGAAAAGAAGGTGGTATCCTATCATGAGATCGGTCATGCATTGGTGGCAGCTAAACAGAGCAATACTGCACCCATACACAAGATAACCATTGTTCCTAGAACTTCGGGAGCTTTGGGCTATACTATGCAGGTGGAAGAGGATGAGAAGTCCCTAATGACTAAAACCGAGGCCTTCAACAAAATGGTTACCTATTGCGGTGGAAGAGCAGCAGAGAAAATCATATTTGGAGAGATAACTACGGGGGCTTCCAATGATATAGAACAGGTTACCAAAATCGCCAGAGCCATGGTAACTCGGTTTGGAATGAGCGATAAGTTTGGTATGATGGCTTTAGAAACCAATAGTAATATGTATCTGGGTGGAGATTCCACACTTACCTGCTCTCCAAAAACTAGTGAGTTAGTTGACCGTGAAGTAAAAGAGATGATTGAGTCTGCCTACCAAAGGGCAGTACAGATCCTGACGGACAATAAGGCCAAGCTCCACGAACTAGCAGAGTTTCTCTTCAAAGAAGAAACCATTACAGGAGCACAGTTTATAGAGATTTTAAACAGGGAAAGCAAATACAGTGCTTAAGTCTCTCAATGCTATAACCCTCAACTTTAACCCGGATTAACTGTATAGTCCTATCCGGGTTTCTCTTTCCCTATATCTATCCCTTTCTTTATATAACAAATGTTTATTACCCTTAGCATCAATACTTTTCCCTACATCGGAAAATCAAGCCTTTCTCCTTTTATTCATTTATATTAATTACTAATCCTTTCAATTAGCTACAAGCTATTTAATTGTGATAATTCAAAATAGCTGTATGGGGTATAGATAAATTGTCCCTATTTCTGCTAAACTTTCTGCTAATAACTTGATAAATACAGGTTTCTGCATTCAAATGTGAATACATTTTTATTTAAAAAATTACAAAATATTATGGAAGTCTTTTTTGTTTTATGATATGATAATTTGGGGTACTAATAGATTATATAAAGTATAATATATGCTCATAATATATTAAGCAGTATGAAAATAGTATTCTGAGATTTTATTTATAATATAAATCTAAAAAATTATTTAGTAAAGGAGAAATTTGATGAGTAATAAAATGACTAGAAATCAGAAACTGCTCGATTGGGTAGAAGAAATGGCACAAATGTGTCAACCTGACAGCATCTACTGGTGCGATGGTTCCCAAGAGGAAAATGATCGTCTTCTTAAAGAGATGGTTGAAAGTGGTGCAGCTACAGAGCTGAACCCTGAGAAAAAGCCTGGCTGCTACCTTTTCCGCAGTGACCCATCTGATGTTGCCCGCGTTGAAGATAGGACTTATATAGCCTCCGAAAAGCAAGAAGATGCAGGTCCAACCAACAACTGGATCGATCCTAATGAGCTAAAGGGTACTATGAAAGAATTGTACAAGGGCTGCATGAAGGGTAGAACAATGTATGTTATTCCCTTTTCAATGGGACCTGTAGGTTCCCCTGCTTCCAAGATTGGTGTAGAATTAACCGACAGCCCCTACGTTGTGGTTAATATGCGTATTATGACCCGTATGGGTAAAGAAGTCCTTGATGTTCTTGGTGACGATGGTGAGTTTGTACCATGCCTACACTCTATAGGTGCTCCATTAGCTGAAGGCGAAGAGGATGTTGCCTGGCCTTGTGCTCCTATGGAAGAAAAATATATAAGTCATTTCCCTGAAGAGAGGATGATCTGGTCCTACGGTTCCGGTTATGGCGGAAATGCCCTTTTGGGGAAAAAGTGTTTTGCACTTCGTATCGCATCTGTTCAAGCTAGAGATGAAGGTTGGCTAGCAGAGCATATGCTTATCTTAAAGCTTACTGACCCAGAAGGTAATGTAAAATATGTAACCGGGGCTTTCCCAAGTGCATGCGGAAAAACTAATCTCGCTATGCTAATCCCTACAATCCCAGGTTGGAAGGTTGAAACTATCGGCGATGACATTGCATGGATGAAGTTTGGTGAAGATGGACGCCTATATGCTATCAATCCCGAAGCTGGATTCTTTGGCGTTGCTCCTGGAACTTCCTACGATTCAAACCCCAATGCAATGCATAGCATAGAAAAGAACACCATTTATACAAACGTTGCATTAACAGATGATGGAGATGTTTGGTGGGAGGACGGCGATGAGGAGGCTCCTGACCACCTAATTGATTGGCAGGGTAATGATTGGACTCCAGATAGTGACAAGCCAGCAGCTCATCCTAATGCTCGCTTTACAGCACCTGCAAGCCAGTGCCCCGTAATAGCTCCTGAATGGGAAGATCCTGCAGGAGTACCTATCTCTGCAATATTGATTGGTGGACGTCGACCCAGCACTATCCCTCTAGTTCATGAGAGCTTTGATTGGGAGCATGGTGTGTTTATGGGATCTATCATGGGTTCTGAGATTACAGCAGCTGCAATCTCAGACAATATTGGGCAAGTACGACGTGACCCCTTTGCTATGCTGCCCTTCTGTGGCTACCACATGGGTGACTATCTAAACCACTGGCTAAGCATGGAAGAGAAGACAGATACTGATAAGCTGCCAAAAATCTTCTATGTCAACTGGTTCCGCAAGGACGACGAAGGTAAATGGCTCTGGCCTGGATTCGGCGAAAATAGCCGTGTTCTAAAGTGGATATTCGAAAGAGTATCAGGCAAGGGCAAAGCGGCAAAGACACCAATCGGTTATATGCCCACCCCTGATGCTATCGATACCGATGGCCTTGATGTGACTGAAGCCGATATGGAAGAGCTTCTCAAGGTTGACAAGGAAGGTTGGCTAAAAGAGGTAGAGTCTATCAAAGAGTACTACAAAATCTATGGAGACAAACTACCTGAAGAACTGGCAAATCAACTTGCAGCCCTAGAAAAGCGTCTACGCGACTAATAACTAAATTGTATCTCATATAAATTAACAAGAGGCTGGGATAAGATCCCTGCCTCTTGTTTTTTGTTAGTAAAGATTCTTTTCAAGCCTTGGTACTATTAATGAGTCACTTGATAAAGAAATATTTATTTAAAATCCTTTGTGTCCTTACCCTAAGCAAATGGGGGCTATCTTAGGGCTGGTTCCGAATATCGATTGTTAGGATTCCACAGCATATACTCGTCTATTCCATTATCCTCCAGAGCCTTAATTTGTGCTCTTACTTCCTTCTCACCATATTCTACATGCCCCTTTACCCAACTAGCAGTAAAGTCTTGGATCCAAGGCCTTATAATGGCTGGAGTCTCTATATTGTTATTCCTCATTACCGAATCCTTAGCCGAGTTATATATGGTCTCATAAGGATAAGCATCCGGTACCGGAAGCTGGTAGGTATGGTTTGCGTAGTGACTAGGATACATCATGGGGCATACATAGTCAACCACGTTGCTTACTGCTTCCCAGTACTGTCCTAGGCCCATGTCATCGGTAACAGAACCTACAAGACCGTAGATATCTGCCCCTACATATACCTTTTCAGGGGATAGTTCCTCATAGGCATACTTTAGGAAATTTTGTATGGTCTCAGGTTTGCTCTCATTATTTGTGTTTCGATAATCTAGATAAGGATCTAACTTACCCCCTCCCGAATCGGGAAAGCGTACATAATCAAACTGGATTTCATTGAATCCTACCTTGGCTGCCTCTTTGGCAACAGCCACGTCATACTCCCATAGCTGTCTATCATGAGGACTTGCCCATCGGAGTCCATCACTTTGAGCATGGGCCTGGCCCGTTCGCTTGTCCAAAATTGCCCGTTCAGGATGAGCCTCCGTATATACAGGGTCCTTAAAGGTTACTATCCTAGCAATTGTATATATATTGTTATCCTTGAGTTTCTTCATAAAAGCTTCAATATCCTTAATAGGAGTGAGCTTATTAGCCTCTGGAGCATACTTCTCAGCAGCCTGACTATAAAAGAGCATATTACCATTATCATCCTTTACATCAATTACAAAGGTATTCAGCTCTGTTGTCTTGGTCGTTTCAATCAAGCTGTCCAAACGACTTCCACTAGCAGAATATACCGTCAAATAAACTCCTTTTACCTCAATCCGAGGATTTTCAGGATATTCCTCCGCTTTTTTTTGAGGAGAAAAGTCCAAATTTCTATAACCTTCGCTCAGTAGTTCAGTGCGGTCGGTGACAGTGTGCTCAGCAGATATCCACCCCTCTACAGCTTGACCAGCCATGTCATAAGAGATCTTGAACCACTTTGTTTGCTCTTCCCCTTGGTGTTTTTCATCTACAACCTCAACACCGGTCCCCTTCATTAGCTGACCTATCTTCTCAGCTGTAGAATCAGGTTGACTACGGACATTGAGCCTGTCAGCACTTATATATACTAAGTTTTGAGGGCTGGCTACTTCTTCATCTTCCTCATTGCCTTCTTCGTCAATGTCCTCTTCATTGATCTCATCTTGCCCTACCTGGTCGTCTAGATTTTTATCTTCCACATTTCCGTCTTCTACATTGGCAGGTGAGTTAGACCCATTAGCATTATCCTTGGATGACTGGACATCCTGAGTACATCCCTGGACCACAAAAATTAGTATACACGCTGCAATAATTAAACTAAGTCTCTTCACTTTCAATCCCCTTTACGCCCTTAAATTATTTTTGTCTATTACAAAGGCCTGTTCAAAGTGTTTTTACAAGAATAAAGCCTCTGTTGAAATGTCCTTCATGGAAAGTAGCATATTAAACTAAATTATGCTTCCTTAGACATAAAAAGATATACATATATTATACAGACCTTTAACTAAAATAGATAGGCTTATTTTTGTGTAAAAAATGGTTAACGGGGCGGCCGTGGGCCATAATATTGATAATAATCCACCTTTATCCTGCCATTATAGAGTTTGCGCTTTCTGTCAGCCCTACGGCCATAGTATTTCTCAAACTCTTCTTCTGCAGTAAGCACATAAATAGACCAGGTGTCCATATCCTTAAACTTTTGACCCATTTGCCTATATAGCTCTTCTACCTCTTTCCTCTCACCTAAACGCTCCCCATAGGGAGGATTACAAATAATACAGCCATATTTGGTTTTGGTGCTAAAATCAGAAAAAGCCAACTGATGGAAGTCTATATACCCTTCCACTCCTGCCAATCGTGCATTATGCCTGGCGATACTGAGTATACGACCATCTATATCATAACCTAGGATGGTAAATTTCTCATTCTTCCTTTTATCCCGGGCTTCAGTCCTGGCCTCATCCCATAGCTTGGCCGGAATCTGGGGCCATTTTTCTGCATCAAAATTTCTATTTAATCCCGGAGCTATATTTAATCCCATCATAGCCGCCTCTATAGGAATAGTCCCAGACCCGCAAAATGGGTCAATAAGCCGGCGGCTTGTATTCCAGTAGCTTAAACCTACCAGGGCCGATGCTAGGGTTTCCTTGAGGGGTGCTTGACTGGCCAGCTGTCTATAGCTCCTCTTGTGCA
Organism: Clostridiales bacterium; assembly: GCA_012518075.1. Lineage (GTDB taxonomy): Bacteria > Bacillota > Clostridia > Caldicoprobacterales > UBA3941 > JAAYTG01. Next base: position 11,651 of record JAAYTG010000024.1, read on the forward strand.
GCCCGACACCGCTAGTATCTACCGTTAGTGTCACCACATCCTTGAGTATCCCAACTTCCAAGACATAACGAGGTCCTGTCTCGGGAAACCAACTTCTATTGTATTTTTGCTTAAGTTTTTCAACTACAGCCTTCTTAACTATGGCTTGACAATCCGAAACACTAAAAAGCTTAGATTTGACCGATTTACCCTGTACCGGAAATTCTGCATCTTCGGGCAACAGTTGATCCCAAGGCAGGGCTTTTGTCTTTTCGAATAGTTCCTCAAAACTCAAGGCTTCAAATTCGCCCATTCTAATAAATACTCTATCAGCACTTCTAAGCCATAGATTGGTACGGCAGATATCCATGGCTGTTCCTTTAAAAATTACCCTAGAGTTCTCCACTTTTAAATCCTTATAGCCTAGATCTCTTAACTCTCTAGCTACCACTGCCTCCAGACCAAATGTAGCAGTAGCGATTATATCCAATTTTTTCATTAAAATGCCTCATCCTTCTTCTATCAAATATTTCCCGCTGGTGATAATCCTTTGACACCTTTTGAAATCAGATTTCTTATCTAGGTACTTATATTTATACCTAATAAGAATTTCTATATACATCTTAAACAAACGAAAAGAACTGCCCCCGGGACCTCCAGTTTCAGTTCTTCTTATAGTTAGTATGCCTGAGAATCTCTATTAATCGCTGGTCAGACTTTTTGCTCTTTTTATATTTATTTGCTTCATCTAAATATTTATATGAAACACTTCTTATTATCTGCCATATTAAACTTCTTTTTAATATAACAGCCGCCCCTTCAAATCCATATCCTATACTATAATTCCGTACTTTTACTCAGCTTGTCTCCGTACTTCGTTAATTTTTGCAATGGCCTCTTCTGCCGCTGTTCTAACACCCTCATCGTCATCTCTTACAAGCTGTCTCAAGAACTCTATAGTCCTTTCGGCACCAGATTCTCCCATAGCCTGCGCGGTTAATTTTCTAATTTCTGCAACTGGATGACGAGCATAGCCAGTAAGAAGGTTTATCGCTTCTTCACTTCCACTTTCCCCAAGAGCTTTAAAGGCAGCATTACGAAATTCAACATTGGTTCCAGATATTATCTTATCCAATTTGTCTATTCTACCTTTCTGTGCCCATCTCTCAATCTTTTTAATAGAAGGTCCAAACATATTTATCCACTCCTAACCTTATTAGATATGCCATGACAATTATAGAATGGTTCATTTAGATAAATTGAAGGGACGGCTACTTTTTCCTGTACTTTTAGCAAAAAACCTTATAACATATCATAACTTGTATATCCTTTATAGTCAAGCATAACCTATACTGGACTGCCCCAAAATCCTCTATCTTATATTCAACTAATTAGCTAAAAGCCCTGACTTCTACCTTCTTTTTGATTCAACTATCATATTTGTGGTTATAGGTATAATATAATGTAGTGATTTAAATAAGGAGGAGAATGAAATATGGATGTATTTGGAACTTTCATCCAAACTGGAGATTGGAAAGGCGAAAAACATGTACCTGTCATTCACTGCCCCGATAAGGTTAAGGCTGGAGAGAATTTTGAACTAAAAGTAACTATAGGAGATGCTGTTGGACATCCTAATACCTTTGAACACTATATTTCTTGGTTTAAGGTATATTATCAAGCTGAAGGATCTAAATTCCCAATTGAAATCGCTTCCTTCGATTTTGCAGCCCATGGCGAAAGCGATGTGTTCACCGATTATCAAGGTGCTACTACAGTGAAGATCCCTAAGAGTGGAACTATCTATGCAGTTAGCTATTGCAATATACATGGCTTATGGGGTAACAAGGCAAGTATTGCAGTAGAATAATCAACATAACAAATACTTACCCCAGAGAGAAAGATAGAAGGAATATCCCTTCTATCTTTCTCTTTATTAGTAGATTAAACCGTCATTATGGTTAATTCCATATTTATAATGTATGAACTTAAAACTGCACCCTAGGAACTTCTCGCTCTCCTTCATCAACTCTAAAGAAAGCCTCTTCCTTAAAGCCAAAAATAGATGCCACTATATTATTAGGAAATGTTTCAATTTTGGTATTGTACTTGAGAACCGTATCATTGTAGAATTGCCTGGAATATCTTATTTTGTCTTCTACGTCTTTTAAGTCCCCTTGAAGCCCTAGAAAATTGGTATTGGCTTTGAGATCAGGGTAGGCTTCAACTACCACCATAAGCCTGTTCAGAGCCTGGGATAAAATATCATTAGCCTCCATACTTTCTTCAGGGGTATTGGCACTTAAAACACCGCTCCTGGCTTTTACAATATGATCTAAGGTCTCTTTCTCATGGCGCGCATAGCCTTTTACCGTCTCTACTAGGTTAGGGATAAGATCTGCCCTATTCTTTAGCTGTACATCAATCTGAGCCCAGCCATTTCTCACCCTGTTTCTTAAGGTGACAAATCCGTTATATGCAGATATGGCATATAAAGCCAGCACAACAACTATTCCTAAAATAATGTAACCTGTCATAGTAATCCCCCTTTTATATAGTTTTCATTTAGATCTTTATTTCAGCTAGAAAGCGCCACCGCCGCCGCCTCCACCGCCGCCGCCAGAGCTGCCCCCGCTAAAACCTCCACCCATTCCGCTTGCCGATGAACTAGGGGAGGCAGCTATTTGGGCTGTACTAATAGCCCTATCTATAGAACTTGTAGTATTGCTTATCATGCTGTTAATTAGCATGAGGTTACCCAAGGATCTGTATCCTCCCATATAGGTCAGGGATGGATCGTTAAACTCTGCATGACTAAATACCTTGGGTAGTTGATCTATAACTTCTTTGGCCACCCCCAGGGAGATGGCATATACCAGGTAGTGTTCCCAAATAGCAATAGATGGAATCTCTGCCTTATCCATATTGGAAAAATGGAGTAGAAATCTCTTAAAGGCTCTCCACATAGCAGTCTGCTCCACACCATACCTAGTAAGTTTTCTAATGCTGGATACTATCAACATGGAAATCAAAATAATAAAACCAATCCCAGCTATAAGAATACCCAAGCCTGACTTTAGAAGAATAGCTGATACAAGACCGGCGGCTAAGAGGCCCAAAGCAATTAATGCATATATGCCACTGCCTTTTAAATCATTCTTGGTAAAGAAGCCCAGGCTTTCTCCACTTTCTTTAACTAGATTTTGGAATTTCCGGTAGTCCTTATGAAACTCCAAGGCTTGGGAGCTCCTTTTAAGGCTATGCTTTAGATCATCCAAAACTAAGCCCTCACTATCTCCCAGTTTACCCAAGAACCAGGATATGAGAAAGCTTTCGTGGGGATATAAGTCCCCTAATTCTGCCCCCTCCACTTTAGATATCTGGTATTGGTCTTGGGTTTTTTTGAATATCAAGCCTTTTTCTCTTTCAATTTTCTTAATAGTAATCTTTTTCTTTCTCACTAGATCCATTATTGTAGCCATTATATCCTTGGAGTCAATATTTCCTTTGGTCAAAAGATAGGTCATTATAGCAGGTGTATAATCTCCAGGCAGATCCCTATAATAGTCACCTTGAAACTGTGGCTCTATTTCTCGAGAATACCTTGAAATAAATCTGATCAGGGAGTAGAAACCTGCCAAAATAAGGGCAATAAATGCTGGCCGGAATTTATCTCTTTTGCTTTTTAATTCTGCCTCTCTTCTTAGTCTTTCCTGCTCCTCTTCTTCCTGCCTTCTCAACTCTTCCCTAGCTCGCTCCCTCTCGGCGTTAGCCTGGTCAGCTAGTCTCTTTTCATTGTCTAGGATCTGGGCTAATTTCTCTTCCTCATATACTCGGTTAGAGTTAGGAATCAGCTGGGGTGGAAATATGACCAAGGTTTCTACAAATGTGCCTGGCATAACTTCCGGAACTTCAAATCTAAAGGTCTGATCGTCTACAATCTGAGAAACCCCTGTCAAGGGTCCATGGGCGAAAACCTTGAGTTCCTCCTTATTAGCACCTTGGGGAATTGTAATAGTTATACTAATATCCTCTAAGTGTACATCCCAGTTACTATCGATAACCTTCCGATTAAAAACTCCAATATCACTATATTTTTCCGCTACATTTAGAAGGATATACTCGTATATAAAGGTCTTTTCCTCATTGCTGGATTGCTCATAGACTTTTAGCTGTATAAGATTATCATCCTTATCCAGCTCATATACATTCTCATCTTGTCCCTCTGACTGTCTAAACTCTCTAAGTCCCTGGGCTTCACCCACCGATACCTTAAGGCCTTCAATGCCATCAGTCCTATCTATGTCTATATCTCTAAGGACCCCATTAAAATCTCCATAGAAATCATAAGTAATCTCTTCCTTAATATGAGCATCACCATTAGCTTGAAGATGGATCTCTACCCCGTAATGACTGATATTATAGCTTCTGTCATCAGCTACTATGATAGAGAATGGCCAAGCTAAAGATATAACAATCAGGCTAAATAACAAAACAAACTGAACTATTTTCCTCTTTTTTATCATTCTTACCCCCTTACATACCAAGATGTTTAACTCGCTATACCAGTTCATTGTGGTTTTTATTAGAAAAATGGTTTATTCCCACCTCTTCCAAAACTGCTTTTACATTCTCCACAGCTATATACATCAGCCTCTGTCTTGCCTCCTTGGCTGCCCATGCAATGTGGGATGTTATGAGCTTTTATATAGTCCTTCTTTCAATTCCTTTATCCCGACTATTTATGCTTGTTCATCCGGTAACCAACGAAGCTTAGGAGTTCTTGCCGCCTTGGTCTCATCCAAGCGTCCAGTAGCTGTCTTGTGAGGGGCGGTTTGAACTTTTTCGGGCTGGTCCTTGGCCTCTTTGGCGATTTTAATCATAGCCTCAATAAAGCTATCCAAGGTTTCCCGGCTTTCAGTCTCGGTAGGTTCTATCATCAATGCCTCTTTCACGATAAGGGGAAAATATGTAGTGGGAGGATGAAAGCCAAAATCAATCAGTCTCTTGGATATATCCATTGCAGATACACCATTTTTCTTTTGCTTTTGGGCTGACAGTACAAATTCATGCATACAAGTCCTATCATAGCTTAGATCGTAGTAGGCTTTTAGCTTTTCCATGATATAGTTAGCATTTAGTACTGCTCCTTTGGCAACATTGTGCAAACCTTCTGCACCCATGGTCAGTATATAGGCATAGGCCTTAAGGGCTACGCCAAAATTCCCATAGAAAGATTTTACCCTTCCTATGGACAGGGGCAGATCATAATTAATGAAGTATTTGTTTCCATCGAACTGTATCGCTGGACTAGGCAAAAATGGTACTAACTCCTTGGTAACTCCAACGGGCCCTGCACCCGGACCTCCTCCACCATGCGGTGTGCTAAAGGTTTTATGTAGATTTAAATGTACTACATCAAAGCCCATATCCCCAGGCCGGGTGACACCCATTATGGCATTTGCATTGGCTCCGTCAAAGTATAATAAGCCACCCGCCTCATGAACGATGTCAGCTATCTCTATAATGTCCTCTTCAAACAATCCCAGAGTATTGGGATTAGTAAGCATAAGTCCTGCAGTATCCTTATCTGCCATTTCCCGCAGGGCATCTACATCCACGCCACCCCGGCTATTGGAAGGCACCTCCACCACTTGGAAGCCTGCCATAGCTGCAGATGAGGGATTAGTACCATGGGCACTATCGGGTATGAGTATCTTATTTCTGCCGCCCTCTCCTCTGTTTTCATGGTAGGCTTTGATAATCATCATTCCTGTAAGTTCACCATGAGAACCTGCCGCAGGCTGTAAGGTAACCTGCTCCATACCTGTAATTTCCGATAACAACTTATTTAGCTCATATAATAGCTTCAAACTACCCTGGCTAGTCTCTTCCGATTGATAGGGATGGGCAGAAGAAAAACCAGGTAATCTGGAAAGATCCTCATTGATCTTGGGATTGTATTTCATAGTGCAGGATCCTAGGGGATAGAATCCAACATCTACCCCGTGATTCAGCCTAGAAATACTGGTATAATGCCTAACTACCTCGGGTTCACTTACCTCAGGCAGGTCTGCATCCTTGTCACGTAGTAATTCACTAGGAATAAGCTCCTCTATTCTCTTTTCATCCACATCCAATTTGGGCAAGGAATAGCCCTTTTTACCAGCTGAGCTAAGCTCAAATATCAATTTGTTATTCATCAGCTATTTCACCCACCCTTTCTACTAAGGCATCCATCTCCTGACGAGTACGTTTCTCTGTCACCGCTATTAGCCACCCACCATCAAGCTCTGTGTAATCCTTTTCTAAGGAATAGCCTCCTATGATTCCCTTGTCTAGTAGATGAGCGTTTAATTTCTCAATAGGTACAGTACTCTTTATGGCAAACTCCTTAAAGAAGGGCGCATTGAAAATAGGAGTAAATAAACCCGTATCCAGAAGCCTATCATAGAGATAGTGTGATTTCTGCAAACATTGATATGCCACTTCTTTCAAGCCTTCTTTGCCTAATAGTGAGAGATAGATTGTAGCTATAAGTGCATTTAAGGCCTGGTTAGTGCAAATGTTGGAGGTAGCCTTCTCCCTACGAATATGCTGTTCCCTAGTCTGCAAGGTAAGGACAAAGCCTCGATTTCCATCCTTGTCTGTAGTCTCTCCTACTATTCGCCCCGGCATCCTTCTCATTAGCCTTTTTGTGGTAGCAAAAAAACCTAGATATGGACCGCCAAAGCTCAAGGGGTTACCTAGGGATTGACCCTCCCCTACCACAATGTCGGCTCCCAGCTCTCCCGGAGCTTTTAATAGGGCCAGAGAAATAGGATCAGCAGATACTATCAATAGTGCCTTATTCTTATGTGCTATTTCCGCTATTGGCTCAATATCTTCTATGATCCCAAAGAAGTTAGGGGATTGAACAACTACTGCTGCCGTTTCTTTGGTAACAGTTTTTTCTAAGGCCTCAAGATCCATCATACCATCCTTATACCCCACTTCTGTAATGGGTATATCCTGGAAC
>JAAYTG010000177.1 GCA_012518075.1 Clostridiales bacterium
ATGATAATTGAGAATAGCCTAATCATCCATTCCAGCCTTAACATATCAATGTCCCCTTCCAGCAAATCCTATTATACATGTATTCTACATTTTTTGTCAGAATCCTTCAATATTGTATATAATTTAGTAATACAGATAGAAACTCTTATCATACATGCATGTCTATTTCTTTAAATACTGATTTACTATTTCAATGTGGCCAGGCTGATCTATATCATTGGCTATTTCAGGGTAGGGACTTATAATTGCTCTAGCCTTTATTTTTAGTAGTTCAAAAAAACGCTCTTCTATATGGGCAATGGATAGTTGTCCCGTTGCCAAGAGTAACAGGAATCGAGGGCCCAATAGACGCCCTAGTTCCAATGGTTTTTTTCTCTTTTCGATTATCCTGCTGGCGAATTCCCAGTAAGATTTCATCTTTTCTGGATTAATTCCCACTATATTTCCGCCAGTAAAGGTACCATCCTTAAGTTTTACATAGGTCCTACTGAAACCAGGGTATAGTCTGTTGTTTACTTTCTTGTCTACTATAGGATAGCAGAGGTCTGCCTCATAAATGCTGCATCTTTCAATAAAATCCGATATTACATCCCCATTTATCATAGGTATATCTGATGTTACCACTATGACAAAATCATCCTCTTTAAAAGGCTCTAACCCTATCTGTAGGTTTTCCAGTATATGTTTTTCCTCTTGGATAAAATAGTCAACCTTCCCATCCAGTCTATTCTTCAATCTCTCAACCGGTCCAACTATAGAAATGCTATGGATTCTATGAGATTCCCGAAGTGCATCCACAACATACTCTACCAACCACTTACCGTCAATCTCTATAAATGATTTATTTATTATATCTGGACCAAACTCTCCTTTATTGCTATCCCCGGCCAATACAAGAGCATTTACTTTATTCACCGCTGTCACCCTCTTACCCTAAATATTTATCTTCTAATGCCAAAACCTTCTCTTTTGTTTTATTATATCTTATTGTCTTAAACTTAGGAAGAAATTTAATTCTGGAAAATTTTTAGACTTCTATAGATAATTGACATTACTAAGGGTATGTATTAATATGCAATTAATATATCATATCCATATACAAGGATAAAGGTGTACCAGATATAATAATATCTGGACTCAATATCAGTAAGGGGTTATTCCAATGTTAAAGAAATATTTAAAAGATAATGTTTTAATTACAGATGGCGCTATGGGCACCTATTACTCCAATATTACTGGCTCTTCTACTACATTATCAGAGCTAGCTAATAAGGAGAATCCCCAGCTAATTAAAAGTATTCATGAGCAGTATATTGAAGCCGGCGCTAAGCTTATCCGAACCAATACTTTTTCTGCGAACAGCATTACACTAAAGAAGAGTCGCCGGGATACTGAAGGATTGATAAAGTCTGGATATGAGCTTGCACAATCTGCTGCCCAAGGAAAGGATGTTTTTGTAGCTGCCAGTATAGGACCTGTACCGGAGCTACTTGAAGGCAAGACCCTTGATAAGGAAACTATCCTGGATGAATACTTATTTATTGCAAAGACTTTTCTAAGCCTGGGGGCTAAAATATTTATCTTTGAAACCTTTAGCAGTACTGAGTATATTGAAGAAGTAGCTAAATATATTAAATCCTCAAATGCCCATGCCTTTATCCTAGTTCAATTTGCTCTAAATACAGAAGGATATACCAGAAAAGGTGTAAGCGCCAAACGAATACAAGGACAAATTAAGCAGATGCCTTATATAGATGCCTATGGTTTTAATTGCAGTATTGGGCCTACACACCTATATAATATTATTAAAGAAATGGACTTTTCGGATGATATGGTCTCAGCTTTGCCTAATTCTGGATATCCGGTTGTTATAAATGAGAGAACGGTATACACCCAGAATCCGGAGTACTTCAGCGATAAATTAATGGACATAAAGAGCCTAGGAGTAAATATTATAGGCGGCTGCTGTGGTACTACTCCTTCCCATATAAAAGCCTTGGCAGAGAAACTCCATATAAAACCTGTCTACCATGGGCATGTTGCAAAATCGGAAGGGCAAGATGAAGATGGCTCCCCTAAACATCCAAATTCCTTTGCCAACAAACTAAAGAATAAGGAATTTCCTATAGCTGTAGAATTAGACCCTCCCTTTGGTACTGATTTAAGGAAAGTAATGGAAGGATCCAGGGAACTAAAGAATAGCGGGGTTGATATACTGACTATTGCCGATTCACCTATGGCTAGAGTTCGAGTAAACCCCATCATGGTAGCAGCTAAAATACAAAGAGAAGTGGGTATAGATACCATGCCCCATCTTTGCTGTAGAGATCGAAATATCATTGCCCTAAAGGCATCCTTGTTAGGAGCTCATGTAGAAGGGATACGAAATTTACTTGCAGTTACGGGAGATCCTATCCCTAGCCCTGAACGTAACCTTGTTAAAAGTGTCTTTAACTTAAACTCCATACAGCTGATAGAGATGATTGAAGAAATGAACCAGGAGGTATTTTCCTCTGAACCATTTTTATTAGGTGGTGCCTTAAACTTAAATGTATTGAATAAGGATGTAGAGCTTAGAAGAATGATCCAAAAAACTGAAAAAGGAGCTGAATTTTTCTTAACTCAGCCTATCTTCCATGACAGCGTTATTGACTACTTAATAAAGGTAAAAGACCAATATAATGTTAAGATATTAGCCGGTGTTATTCCTATAGTAAGCTACAGAAATGCTATGTTCCTAAACAATGAGGTGGCAGGCATAGATATCCCCAAAGAGTACATTGACAGATTTTCCCCTTCTATGTCCCGACAGGAAGCAGAGGATGTTGGGGTAGATATGGCTGTGGACTTGATCAATAAAATCAAGGATTATGCAGACGGAATTTATCTGATTACCCCTTTTAGCAGAACAAATATGATAGCTAGAATCATAAATAAGAGCTTATCGTAGGGTAGAAAGAAGTAATTCAACCTTTTTTGCTGGTTCATCAGTTAACGCTATATACGCATAAAGTGCTATTGATAAGTAAAGGCCTTAGCTGATTTGGCTTAGAAAACTTGGCTTATGGAATAAAGAAAAGCCCTAGTTTTCTCCTAATCAGTGATGAAGTGAAGGTTCAATAGCCAAATTCAATATCGATACCTTTTTCCCTTGTCTTTATAAGGTATACCTGCTTATACTTTTTACTTAGGGCCTTTGCAGCCCTATTTGCCGCGGCATGATCTTTATATATTCCATATACTGAAGGTCCGCTGCCACTCATTAAGCTACCAAGGCTTCCCAGCTCTATAAGCTCTGCCTTCAATTGTGAAATTTCAGGATGCATGGGTATGGTTATCTCCTCCAATACATTTACCAACCCCCTTGCTAGATCCTCTATCCGGCCTGACTCTAGATACTCTACCATCCTTTTGTTGTCTGGTCTTTTCCCGATATTTTTTAAGTTAAGCCTATTATATACATCTCTTGTGGATACGCCGAATTGGGGTTTTACTACTAGCAGCCACATATCTTCCTTTGATTCTATGGGGGTGAGTATATCACCAATCCCTTGGGCCAGGGCTGTACCTCCCATTAAACAAAATGGGACATCCGCCCCTAAGCTTTTACCCAGAGCCCTAAGTTCTTTCTCATCCATTCCTAAATTCCACAATTGATTAAGGCCTGCCAACACACCGGCGCAGTCGGCGCTACCTCCTGCCATCCCTCCCTCAAGGGGAATATTTTTTTGTATAAAAATGTGGACCCCGGTAGCTATATCAAACTCCTTCTTTATAAGCTGGGCAGCCCGCCAAGCTATGTTGCCCTCATCCCTTGGTAAATCCTCAATATTGGTATCCAGCTCTATCCCACTATGGATCTCCCTCAATATGATCTGATCCCATAGATCAACTGACTGCATTATCATCTCTAGATCGTGATAATCGTCGGCACGTTTACCCACTACATCCAGGGTCAAATTTACTTTTGCATAAGCTCTTATACAAATATTATCCATATCATTAAAATCCTTTGTTGTTTTAGTTTTATCAGTAGTCCAGTTTTGGTGATAATATCTATAATCTAGTTGAGTTGTTAATAAGTCAACCACTTGGTTGAACCTTCAATAGCTTAACCTAATGTGCCAGTGCAATAGTTATCGCTATATGAGTATAATGTGCTATTGATCAGTGATGAAGTGAACGTTCAATAGACATTATGATTATAGGATTCAAAGCACAAGGAGTTAGCTTATTATAATTATATAAGATCAACCAGCACATCTAATAGCTATTATACACAAATAGCCCTGATCTTTCCACAAAAAACTGCCGTGAGCTTTTGAGCTAGGCAGTTCTTAAAAATATCATATATTCATGCAATAGAGGTATCCAATCGCTTAAATATCATAAGCTTGCTACCTTCTTCCAAGGCATCTTGATTCTCTACATGGTTGTACTTTAGTATGCTATCTATAGTGGTATTATATCTCTTGGCTACAGACCACAGGGTGTCTCCGGGCTGTACAAAGTATATATAGAGGCCTGAGTCATCTCCCGGCTGCTCTTCCTTTTCCTCTACAGCTAGTAGTACTTCCTTCTCAATACTTTGGATTGCCTCCCCCTTAAGCAGCATGGTTACCTTCAGCTCAAATTCATTAGGTGAAACCAGAGTATGGCTTAGATACTGTATAGATGCCTGGCAAGTGCAATCCATATCCTCTTTAGCCCCTTCTATTTCTATGGTCTGAGAGAAGGGTATATCTAGGTTTATGCTACTTATAAATAACAGATCATCTTCAGGCTTGTAGAGTACAAGGCCTGTCAACACTCCATCCACTATTATTTCATTATCACCTATCTGATAATCAGTTACTAATGGATTTACCTCCGTATATAGGATCCTGTCAATAGGTGCCATGTCTTCTATAAGTTCAATATTTTCCTTAATAATCGTTTGAGCTTGCTTCTCCCCAAGAGAATGAGTAAGTAGAAGCTTTTCCTTTGTCAAATCCAAAGCTGAACCCGGACTATAGGCATCTACTATTACATCCTGCTCATGGCTTTCATAAACCCTTCCCTCCATGAACAAGATCATCTCTATGGATAAAAACCTAACATCACCCACAACATCCTGCCTCAAGCTTATCTCTATATCCTGAACTTCCACCTTTGCAAAGCAAGTCAACCCCTGGTATGCCCCCGGTATCTCTACAAAATGGCTGAAGGGTATTTCATACTGCAAGGTTTGTATAGGATCTTCAGCTTCTTGAGATTGGTAGAGAAGATTTAAATAAATCTCACCATAGGCAGTAACCCTGTTATCGGTAACCTTTTTCTCTTGTATCTTAACCTTGATATCTTTTCTTAGTACTTCTACCACAGAGGGCATATCATCGGGAACTTCTACTTCTTCCCGGATAATAGTCTGACCACTGCCGTCCCCTCCTGTTGATACTAGCCTTAAGGGCTCTCTAAGTGCTTGTATTCGGCCCTCTTCTTCAAATGCTTCCAATACTTCTAGCTGCAATAAGTGTTGAACCCTGCAGCCTATGTTCAGTACCGTTTTAACGTTTACCCGCCTAGCATCCTGTATGTCATAGTCTATATGCTCTAGTTCAAATGAGATATCAGCGGTCATTCTCGGTTTAGCACCCTCTAGCTCTACATACTGGGTAAAGCCCATCTCCTCCTCTAGCTGTACCACAGTCCTGTTGTCCCCTACCCCTGTATAAAGAAGGTTGTAGCTAAGGATTCCCTCTACCATCACCTTATCCTGGACAACTTCTTTGCCAGTGCTGTAAATCCTAGCTCCCACATCCAGAATTCTTGCTATTTCCGGTTTGCTTTCAGGGATTATTAGCTCTCCTTCTATTAGGTGCTGGGACAACTCCTCTCCTATCAATTGATCTACTTTTAGAAGCCCTTTTTCAAAATTGATGGCCAATTCTATTCCCCCTCTTGGATATATTTATAGTCAGTAAAATATTAACGTCCCATATCTATAAATATAGATGGCCATCGGAAAATATGTTATATTCTTTGATTATTTTTGCATACCACCAATTCTACATTAGAGGTTAAAACATCAGAGTAGGTATAGCACAGGGTTCTGGTGCTTTGCTTGTCAATATTCACCAACACCGTGAAGACGCTAGGATAAATATCGTTAATAATCCCTTCATCAACATAGGTACGCCTGCGTCCCCTATTGGCCTTCAATTTAACCCTTTCCCCAATATTGGATTCTAAAGTCTCCCTTACCTTGGCAAGAGCATCTACATTTATCACAAAATCACATCCTATTAGAATTTTAAAATATTTATTTTAATCTGTTGATTAGAATCAGTTAAATCTAATCAACAGATTAATTTCAAATTATATATATAATGCCCAGAAATATGCTTTAAGATTCATTTGGGGATATATGTGACAAGGCAAAACATGAAAAAAAACGCTGTAACCTAACGGTACAAGCGTTCTGAAAATGAAGCAATCTTTGAATCATTTGCAAGGATGATTTGGATTGTATTGTTATTATTTCCTAATTTACATAAAACATGCAAGAAAATATTTATTAGTCAAAATCCTTTCCTTAATCAGATTCATGATCAAATTCATCGTCTTCCTCGTCTAGCTCTATCTCCTCTAGATCTTTAAAATCATCATCTTGATCTTCATCTGCAAAAAGGTCATCATCTTCTCCCTTAGGAAGAAAATCTTCCCACTCATCCTTCTTCCGACTTTCCTCGTCTACCTCATCTTTCATATGTTCTACCATACATTGGTAGCACATATCTTCGCCAGTCTTTATAATATTTTCCCCACACTCTGGGCAAATATCATATTCTTCTTCGTCCTCACCGTTAGCTCGAATTGCCCTGTCAACTTCATCTAGACATATCTTACACAACAATTCCATATCTTGAATATAGTTAAGACTACACCTAGGACATTTTTTATAAGCCATTTTGTCTTCCCTCCAGAAAGCAATTTTAATATATTATTCCCATCTGTAAAGAACTATTCGTCATAGAGATGAAAAATCCTTCTAGGAGAAAAAGATTAATTTACACACATTATTGGCAAGTTATCCACAGGTTTACAGAATGTTTATCCACATTATCCACAGAATTATCCCCAAGTTCCTATTTATACGGATTTTGGTCTGTGGATATAATGCTATAGTTTTCCACAAGTCAAATATGCCTTAATTTGATCTAATTTTTTGAGAATTGTGCCATATTGCCCCATATAGCCCGCCAGGATTTCCATAAGGCTAGAGGAGGTCCTATTAGACTTTCTAGTTGCTTAGAAAGGGTTGGGCCTCCTCCATAAATGTTCTTACCAAACGAATTACATCCTCATTTACCACGGAATAGGTAATCTCTAGACCATTTCGCTTCCCTTTAATTATCCCATGAGCCTTTAATATGCCTAAATGCTGGGATATAGTGGATTGAGGAAGCTTTAAACAATCTTGTATCCCTGATACATTACATTCCTTGGTAATTAAACCGTTTACAATGCATAATCGGACCGGATGTCCTAGAACTTTGAGTATTTCTGCCTTCTTCTCATAATTGGCCAACCTTGATGCCATTGCACCCTCCTACCTTCCTAGGTATATTACTAGCCGTGCCAGCTAACCTTAAAATCGCAATGTCTATGGAGTAGTTGGCTTATTAATAGAAGATTATATTCCTATAGCCACAGCTATTAAACTATCCACAGGCTATTTAGCTTATACAGATAAATTTAGCTAGCACAAAAGGCTAATGCTATATCCTATTATCATTATATTGTGATTATATAGGGTTTCATAGGCTTTGTCAAGGAAGTGCCGATTTTAGGCCGATTCATCCATAGTTAACTTGTCGGCTATTAGGGCGATAAATTCCCCATTGGTTGGTTTGTCATTTTCATCATATACAACATATCCAAAAACCTGATTGATATTCTCTACCTTACCCCTATTCCAAGCCACATCTATGGCATGGCGAATGGCTCTTTCCACCTTGCTAGGTGTTGTTTTATACTCCTTAGCTATACCGGGGTAGAGTTCCTTGGTAATCCGATTTATTATATCTCCATTTTTTACTACCATTGTAATGGCTGACCGCAGAAAATGATAGCCTTTTATATGGGCAGGAATCCCAATAAGGAGGAATAAATCGGTTATTTTCTCCTCCAATCTTTTAGTCCTATCCCTAGTAATTTGCTTATACTCTACATCCCCTAGACCCTGCTTATTGGTGGTTAGTTCCCTAATCCTCCTCATAAGCATTTCCATATCAAAGGGCTTTATCATATAGTATTTAGCTCCCAGCTTTACAGCCCTTTGTATCAATTCTTCTTGTCCAACTGCGGACAAACAAATGAAGAAGGGCTTGTCTAGCCTAGTAGACATGCTTATATGCTCCAGCACTCCTAGTCCATCCAAGCGGGGCATTATCATATCTAAAATGACTACATCTGGCTTTGTTTCATGGATCAGATTTATGCCCTCTATCCCATCCTCAGCCATACCCGCTATCTCCATGTCTTCCTGCATTTCAATATATGAGGATACCAAATCCCGTATACCTAGGTTGTCATCTATTATTGCAACCCGTATCTTTTGTTTCATTACCTATTCCTCCCCTTATTCTTCTTAGACTGGCACTGTTTAATTATTTTATCGAATTATGCATTATTATGTTTTTATATGTCGGATGATTACATTTATAGAAATATATGTAATTCTTTATTATATTTTACCATATATGCTTATAAAAATAAAGTGAAAAATCGAGAAAGAATGATTAAAAAATCATTCTTTCTCGTAAGGGTAAACCACCTGTCCACTAATGGCATCGATATATAATAACCAGTAGCCCGTACCATATCCTTCTTTCATGGAGGCCCAGCGTGAAAAGCCATTTATGGATATGGGAGGAATCATGCTGTACATGCTGGGAATACCATATACTACATATTTTGTTCTTCCTCTTTCCTTTACTAGTCCTACTATATAATGATCAGGATAGAGGCTGCCGTAGTAGGGATATCGATAAGGGGATTGAGAGTAGTATGAGTCAGTCCCAGCAACTGTTTGTTGAACCCTCACCCATTCTACATCTTTTAAATCGTTATCGAAGGGATATACCCTCTTATAGTTTTTAAAGAGGCCCATAAAATAATCCTTTACATTGTCCCAATAAGTAGCTTGCCTATATAGATAGTGTTTGTCTTGAAAAGAATAATCGTCCAAATATTTCTGATAAGTATCCTCATAGGCTTTCTTTAAATCTTCTGGCCCATGATCCCGTTTGTGTAAATTTTCACCCTCATCATCTGATTGTCCTGAAGCCTCTGGATAGCTTGTAAAAGGTTCAGGATCTCTTTTATTAAGAAAATCTTGTTCTTCTTCCACTTTATCTTCTGGTACGATTCCTTTCTTATCGTCTTCTGCTGACCCGATTGTGCTGTCCTCTTTTGTATCCAGCTCAGCTTCGGCCTGGATTGTAGTATTAGATGGGCTTACTTTGTCTGCTGCTTCTTGATTTTCAGATTCTACTTCAGCTTGCCTTTCAGCCTTAACGCTCTCTAAAAGCTCCTCTTCCGGATCAAACTGGGATTGAAGCTTTATATCCTCTCCATAGATATGCTTTAGATTTTCAGTTATCTTATGGGGACTTATTTTTACATTCCTGCTGGAATATCCTATTAAGGGATAGGACATCCTCATATTTTTCCCTGATTCCTCAGATCTAACAGCTATAACCAGGGCATGGAAATCTTCTAGAGAACTGCCTGAACCGTTAATATCATCAGCATCAAATGAAGCCATGTACTCTCCCCGTCCTTGCTCATCTATATGTAAACTTGTCAATTTGCAAGGTTTTATGGAATCATCTACTGATATCAAATAGGCCTCATAAACACCATCTAAGGCACTGCTAGGCTTAATATCTTGAATGTATATATATGCCTTACCTATTCCTCTTCTAATTTCAAATTTGCAATACCCAGCCGGCTTCCTGTTAGGTACAAATCCATATCCCTTGCTTCCGCCTTTTAATATAATGAAGGAACGATGGTAATTAGATTTTCTTGCCAACTTTCCTTCCCCCCTTTTTTATTGTTTGTACTAGTATATGAAGGAAAATATAAAAAAAGAAACCTAATTTAATAAATCAGGTTTCTTTTTACCATATAATTATAAATATACTTATTGTAGGTGGAGAATATTGTTAGCAATATTGGCAAATTCCCCTATACTTAGTGTCTCCCCCCGTCTTTGAGGATCGACTTGGGCTGCTTCAAGAACTTCTACCACCCTATCTCTGTCCCATTCCTTAAGCACTCCAGAGGCTAAATTATTGAGAAGGGTTTTTCTGCGCTTGGCAAAGGCCGATCTAATTACTTGAAATAACATATCCCTATCCTCTACCTGGACAGGTGGACTATCCCGTCTATCTAATGCTATAACCATAGAATCCACCTTTGGTTTGGGCATAAAAACACTTGAAGACACACTGCATACTATCCTAGGCTTAGTATAGTATTGTATGGCAAGGGATAGGGCGCCATATTCCTTTGTAGCTGGTTGTGCCACCATTCTTTGGGCTACTTCCTTCTGTATCATGACCGTCAATGTGCTAAATGGTAGCTCCTCCTCCAGAAAACGCATTATTATAGGGGTGGTTATATAATAGGGTAGATTTGCAACTACTTTAAAATCCTGCCCCTTAAAAAACTCATTCACCAATTTGTCTAGATCTATCTTGAGTATATCCCCATGGACAATGGTAAGATTAGCTGGATAGGCCAAAGTCTCCTCTAAAATGGGCAAAAGATTTCTATCAATTTCTACAGCCACTACCTGGCCGCCCCTAGCTATAAGTTCTTGGGTCAGGGTCCCTATTCCCGGGCCTATCTCTAGCACCCTGTCCTCCGGGGTGATACCTGCCCCTTCCACAATCTTTTCTACAATATTCCGGTCTATTAAGAAGTTTTGGCCAAGGCTTTTGCTAAATCTAAAATTATACTTTTCAATGATTTCCTTTACAACCCTAGGAGATGTAAGCAAGTTCATAAATTTCCTCCTTAAAAAGGCAGGATACGAAATATCCTGCCTTTTTCCTTATAGATCTATCCAATTTGTTTTTATCTGGTTGACAACTATTAATTTAGTAACTAACCTTTACGGTTCGTCTTCCAAACTTCCTTGCAGTTGCCTTATCATCTACAAAAACATCAACTATATTTCCTTTTATAGCCCCACCAGTATCCATGGCCTGGTAATAGCCATTTAAGTGGGTCCAGCCCTTGGGAAATTCTATATATATCTTAGTATATAGTGGAATTACCTTGGGGTCAACAGCAACTATTCCCTTTTTGGGCCATATGCCAGTTCTAGTCTTGTTGCCAGTATGAGTATAGGCTGTTGCCTCAAAGGTTTTCCCTTTGACCCCATTGGCTGGCTGGCTGCTAGCCTCTTTACTACTGGTATTGTTACTATTACTGGACTTTTGACTTGTGCTCTTATTTTGGTTACTCTTGCTAACCTCTTTATCTCTTGTAGTACTTCCCCTCGAAACCGGCGGAGCCACATAGGTTCCTCTATCAATAATTCTGTTGGTTGGTTCCTGGGCTACCTTTTCTTCTACTAGCTCCCGATTGACTTCTCTTCCGTCATGGTAGGCTATGAGTATTTTTCTTTCCTTCTTACCTTCTTTCCCTTCCTGGACTACTTTTTCTACTCCCTTATTCAGTTTTGAATTGTTCTGGGTTATTATCCGATAAGGTATTGTCTCAGTTTCTACCAAAACTTCCTCTTTGACCCTGGTAACCTTTATATGATCTCCAGGTGCTGCTTGACGGGTCAAGTCATGATTAGTAAAATCCTTTTCGCCTAAAACTATATAGGCCTTGTCTAATGCATCCTTTACAGTTCCTTCGGTTACATAAACTGATTTTATCCTGCTATCAGCTTCTATAGTGACCTTGAAGGCCCGTTTGATTTCTATCTCGGTGTCTTCCTCTATAGCTTCTTCTAGGTCTGGCCTTATTTCGTCGCCAGGTCCTAGTGTTATTTCATATTTATCCAAAAGTTCTTCAACTGTTTTATCCATAGTTTGGATTTGGACAATATACCCATTATCATTTAAGGTTACTTCATGATAAGCCTTGTCTATATAATGGGCAAATGTTGCCGAGATACCCCCGGCAATGACTAGAACAATGCAGACAAACCATATAAGCTTGCTTCTTAGCATGTTCTCTTCCTCTGATTCCATTGTATTTCCTCCTTTAATTTTAGATACAAGGAAGTTGATAGGGTCATTGTAATAGTTTTTTAACATCTTGTCAAGCTTTTGTAATAAATCTAGCTTGTACTAAAATATTATTTCCCAAACTTGGGTTTTCATACCTTAGCTTAGCAAAAAAAGCCACTAGATTTTTGCACGTCGTCTAATATATCATTATTAATAAAGTTTGTCCAGTATGTCATTGAATTTCTTCGTAAGACCTAATAATACATCAAATTACAAAGTAATTTACCTTCTACTTCTCGTCCAAAGGCTAAATCCCTCATAGATAGATATAAAGAGCTTATTATGATATAATCATAAAGTCTGATTAATGGTTCACCTAACTACAGTTTAATATAGTATTAGAATTTAAGTCTGTCTATTTATATGGGAAAATTCCTTATTATATGGTAACAACCCTTTTACTAAGACAGAAACTAGAGTCTAAAGAAAGGAGACTAGCTATGGCAAAAAAGAATAGATTTATAAGCTTTTTATCCATATTCCTTATCGTAGCTTTACTGGCAGGATGTCAACAGGTCAGCCCTATGGATACTGCCCAAGCCTACATAGATGGTTGGTCCAAGCTTAACTTTGACAGTATCTATGACATCCTATCCAGTGATAGTCAAGACTCTATATCCAAGGATGAGTTTGTTAAAAGATATGAAACAATATTCTCCGCCATCAAACTAAATGATATAGAACTGAAACCCTTGGATATAGTAGAGGAAAAAGATAATGCCTACCTGCCAGTAGATGCAATCTTTGATACCGACACCGTAGACTCTTTTGAGGCCCAATTTACCCTTCCTTTAGTCTTAGAAGAGAATGAATGGAAGATAGTTTGGAGTCCTTCTCTTATCTTTCCCGATCTAGATCCAGGGGATGAAGTGAGGATAGTTAGCGAGCATGCTCTTCGGGGTGATATTACTGACCGGGAAGGCAGCCCTATTGTGAGAGAGGGAGAAGCCTATACGGTAGGTGCAGTTCCGGGCAAGATCCCAGATCAAGAGGCATTCGCTAAGGCCTTGTCTCCCCTCTTGGAAATATCTGAAGAAAGGATTCTAGATGAACTGTCAAAGGATTGGGTAAGGGATGACACCCTGGTACCTTTGCGAAACTTGCCTTTGAGTATCAGCCAGGATTTCAAAGATAGCCTCTTATCGGTTAAGGGAGTAATGCTGGTTACAAATATTGTAGAGGACTCTCGCCGATATCTGGATAACGAACTATACTCCCATGTAGTAGGTTATGTACAGAGAATAAGTGCAGAGGATCTTGAGAAGAAGGAAGGCTATCTGGCTGAGGATTTGATTGGCAGACAAGGTATTGAGGCCGCTATGGAAGAGGAGCTTCACGGCATCTCCGGCTATAGTCTTTTTATAAGAGATCCAGATGGGAATAAGAAGTCCACTATAGCCGAGAGGCCTCCTAAGGATGGCAATACAGTCAGCCTAACCTTGGATTCAAAGCTCCAGGAAATAGTCCATAAGGCTCTTAGAGACCATGTAGGGACAGTGGTGGCCCTGGATGGCATAACAGGCGAGGTACTGGCTATGGTCAGCTGCCCAGACTATAATCCCAATGTCTTCCCTAACGGTGTACTCCCTTCCATATGGAAAGAGTTGTCTGAGCATCCGGATAAGCCCTTTATTAATCGGGCTACCTATGCTCTTTATCCCCCTGGCTCTACTATTAAACCCTTCAGTGCCATTATGGCTTTGGAAGAGGGAAGAATCAATCCTGATACCACCGTCAAGGCTGCTGAAAGTACTTCATGGACTCCGGACATTAGTGATTGGAATGCACCACCTATCACCAGAACCAACCATCCTGCCGGTCCGGTAAATCTGGATCGAGCCCTAGTATGGTCAGACAATATCTACTTCGCATGGGCAGCTCTAGGACTATCCTACGAAACTTTCGAGTCCTATGCACAAAAGATTGGGCTTGGTCAGCCCTTATCCTTTGAAATACCCGTATCCCAATCTATGGTTAAAAGAGAGGACACGCCCTGGACAAAACGCCTGCTGGCTACTTCCAGCATAGGTCAGGGAGAAGTGCTGATGACCCCGCTTCAGATGGCCGCCATGTATACTGCTTTTCTCAACAAGGGAGATATGGTGCTACCTCAAATTGTCCGAGAGATTAAAAGCCCCCAGGGTGAAACTATGGAAGCTTTTGAAAGGGAAATCTGGCTCTCCTCCGCCATACCGGAAAAATGGATAGATACTATCCTTCCATCCCTTATCAACGTGGTGGAAGACAATACGGGAACAGCTAATAGGCTGGCTATTGAAGGCCTGACCATTGCTGCTAAAACCGGTACTGCTGAGAGGGATGATGAAGGTAAGGAGGAAATAGGTTGGCTGGTGGCTTTTACCTTAGATACCCCGCAGCCCCTAGTAATATCCATAGCTTTGGAAGTTCCAGCCGGAGAAGGGGGAGTTAGGCTGGATATTGTGAAGGAGATACTCACCGAATATTATTTTGATAATCAAGAATAAAAAACACCTCCAGGTTGCTAGTCTATTTTAATTAGACTGCATACCTTGGAGGTATTCTATTTAGTTTAATAAAGATGCTCTTTTTATTTGAGAAGCTCTTTTTTTCTTCTTTCTTCTTCCTACTCCTTTTGTCGTACCCTCAGCTTTGCTCCCACTTCCTCTGCTATTTTTCTGCATTTTTCAATATCCGCAGGTGAAAGGACATCTACTACTGATAGCACCACCTCAGGTATATTGCCTAGGCACTTTCTTGCAAAATCCAACATTGCATTAAAGGATTCCAGACCATATCTGGATCTGCATATCCTCTGATATTCCTCGGCATCAGGTGCATTAAGACTTATGGACATTACATCAACTAATCCTACTAGCTCGGGCACCACATCCCTACCATGATAGATATTTGCATGGCCGTTGGTATTAATCCGGACCTTGCCCCCATCTGCCTTTATCTTTTTAGCTATTTGAACCAGCTGGTCTATCTTGATGGTGGGCTCACCATAGCCACAAAATACAATCTCACTATAGGCCTTAGGATCCCCTATTTGGTCTATAACTTGCTGTGCCGTAGGTTCCTTCTTGAGCCATAGATGATACTCTCCCATACCCTGCCTCCCTTTTCGGATGCAAAAATCACATGCATTGGTGCATTGGTTGGTAAGATTTATATATAAGGCATCGCCCAGTTTATATACAAAGGTGTCCATATTATTCCCCTCCCCCTTATTGAGTTATAGCTATTTATCATCACATCACTGATTATTAACCAGTTTAAATAATTCAGATTAATCTATGCTAAACAAGTCTAATGCATTGGCTGTGGTTATTTCTCCCACTTCCTGGCCCGTCATGTTCCGGACTTCTGCAATCTTCTGGGCTACCAGACCTACATGTCCGGGATCATTGCGCTTTCCTCTATGGGGAACCGGAGTCAGGTAGGGGCTGTCGGTTTCAATCAGCAGTCTGTCAAGGGGAATATTCTCGGCAACCTCTAAAGGCCTTCTGGCATTTTTAAAGGTTACAGGTCCTGCCAGGGAGATATAAAGCCCTAGATCCAGCACTATCTTGGCCATATCCCAGCTTCCGGAGAAGCAGTGCATTACCCCTCCCTTTATCAGATCCTTATGGGCTGTCAGAATGTCCAGCATATCCTTATGGGAATCACGATTGTGTATTATAATAGGAAGTCCCAGCTGGGCCGATAGTTCTATCTGCTCCACAAAACGCTGCTTTTGTATTTCCCTGGGGGAAAACTCATAGTAATAGTCTAGGCCTATCTCCCCTATGGCTACTATTTTTTCCCCTTCTGCCATAGATTTTAAGGTATCTAAGTATCCATCCTCTACCTTACTAACCTCGTGGGGATGGATACCTATCCCTGCATACAAAATATCATACTTGGCGGAGAG
>JAAYTG010000178.1 GCA_012518075.1 Clostridiales bacterium
ACCACAATAGCCTGGATAAGATGCCCTAAGCGTTTTAAATCAAACCCTGAACCCAATACTTGGATGATGGTGCCTCTAGGACGAACTAAAACCCTATCAAATCCAGCATTTTTTATCATATTTGGAAATATATCAAAGCCCCGTGCTAAGCAAGTAGATATGGAAAAACTGGCTCCCATTATAGCGAAACAAAGGAATACTTCATATGCAGTCCATCCGTCAATATTTCCAAAACGCTCGAATAATAGATATATCCCGGCAAAAGCCGTAAAAGGTGTAAGAAATTGTGTAAATACTGTCATTGCAAAGGAAGCTCTATATTGTAGCTGGGATTTTAACAACAATGCAATATATTTAACATATAACTCCATAATTTATCCTCCTTGCACCACAACACGCTTTGTTATGCGTTTCATCATTATGGAACCAACACTAACCAATATAAGAATCCATAATAATTGTACACCTATACTCACTAACCCCTGTTCTACCCTTATATTTCCTGAATAAATTCTAAGGGGTAGATCCGCAGTCCACCGAAATGGCATAATATAACATACCCTTTGCAGCCACTGGGGCATTAAAGGAATGGGGATAGTCATACCTGAAAAGAATTCTCCTGTTATTCCAATAAACGCCATAGATCCTACCGGAGACATTGTCTTAAAAACTGATATATAAATAAGCATGGATATAGCGACAAGTAACAGCAGACCTAAAATCATGGTTATTATAAAGAGAAGAAAGGACATGATACTATGGGGTAGGGATAACCTATAGGGTGTAGGCAATAGTAAGGCTATAATAACGATAGGTGAAAAACGAAGGGTAGCACTAGCTAGCCTCTTAGATAGAAGTTTGGTATACCAGAGTCCATATATATGGCATGGCCTACAGAGTTCATAGGAAATATTGCCCGATGTTATCATATCAAATAGTTCATAATCCCAATCATAAAGCATTATTAAAGCTAAAAAAGCCTGTTGGAGCCATATATAAGTAACAAGTTCCGAGTACTTAAAGGCTTGGGGTTGGCTACCACTTTGATAGAAAGCTTGATAGAGAAATATTGCCATTGCTCCCCAAAAAAATTGGGTTGTAAGTCCACCAAGAGCGGCTGCTCGATACTGTAATCCATTTAAAAAACGCACTCTAAGCGCCGAAATATAGGGTTTCATATATGATACTCCTTATAAAGTGCAGCTATTATCTCTTCTATAGGGCGGGTTTCTACTGAAATATCACGAATCTCTAGGATATCAGAGAGCTGATTTATAACGCTGGATATGGATCTATGTTTTGTGTCCACTTGCAGAACCATCCTTCCATTTATATTTGATAACATACTCGTGTTTGCAATAGTCGGCGCATTATCACATCCCGAGTGATCCACCGTTAAAATGCTGTAAGAATTATAACTACTTTTTAACTTATTAAAGCTACCATCAAATAATATTTCACCTTTTCCTATGAGCAAGATCCTATCAGTTAGAGCTTCTACATCGCCCATATCATGGGTTGTTAGTATGACGGTAACACCATTTTCCCGATTTATATCCTTTATAAATCTTCGTACAGCTATTTTGGATACGGCATCTAGTCCTATAGTAGGTTCATCTAGAAATAAAATCTTTGGATTATGCAAGAGAGATGCCGCTATTTCACAGCGCATGCGCTGCCCTAGGCTTAGTTGCCTAACAGGATTTTCAAGAATGTCACCAAGGTCTAGTATATCCCTCAACTTACTTAAATTTACCCTATATTGGTTGTCCGGGACTCTATAAATATCTCGAAGGAGCTCAAAAGAATCTATGACTGGGATATCCCACATCAGCTGGGAGCGTTGTCCAAAAACTACTCCAATATCTTTCACATGGGCAATCCTATCATCCCAAGGTGTGCGCCCTAGTATTTCACATTTTCCCTTATCTGGGACAAGAATTCCACTCATCACCTTTATGGTAGTGGACTTTCCAGCACCATTAGGTCCAATATATCCTACTACTTCTCCTGCCGTGATATTAAAAGATACCTCACGCAGTGCTTCTATTTCTATGTATTCTCTTTTAAACAGTGCTTTTGCTGCGGCTTTAATGCCAGCAGGACGCTTAGGAACTTTAAATGTTTTGCATAAGCCTTCTACCCTAATCATATTCCACCCCCAGATTTTGATTGCCCTTTGGTTGTTTCCTGAAGTTTACATTATATCACTTTTTTGCCCAAAATAGAAGAATACCAGTTAAAAACCACTAGTATTCTTCCAATAACAAACCTCCGGATAGGAAACGGTAAGCTTCTATTTAATTCAATCAGAGTTTTATATTCAGTCAGAATAATCTGCTAACTAATTGAGTCCCAATTCTTTTCTCTTTTCCTCAATATGATCAACATATATTTGGATAGTCTTTTCTGCATCCATTTCCACAACAACCTTACCTAGCCCTAGGGTTTCTGTGGTTTCAGTCAAGGTTTTTACAACCAGGTCACTACCAGTAATTGATGGGACCGGAGCAATATGAACAAGCCAGCCTAGTGCTACAGCAGTACAGGCATCAGCTACAGCCTTTTGCTCTAGATATTCCGGTGCCCCGATAACTAAGGGAAGCTTATTGGTATCTACGTCTAGGGCATCTGCCAGTTCCTTAGCAGTATGAGTCATCTTACCAATATCTACACAAGCACCATAGGATAGTACCGGGGGTATTCCTAATTGCTGACACACTGCCTTTAATCCTTCACCACACTCCTCGGCAGCTTTCGGGTTCGTAAGACCCGTATACTCCATTACTGCAGAGGTACAACCTCCAGATAGTACAAGTATATTGTTCTCGATTAAACCCTTTGTTATCTTGAATATATTACTTCCACCTTGACCATATCTTGCAGTGGTACACCCTACTATAGTTGCTATTCCCCTAATGTTACCATTTGCAATTTGTTCTATCAATGGATCAAAGCTACCGCCCAAAGCCTTCTTTACAGACTCTGTGCTAAAACCTACCATACAATCGGAAACATGAGGTGGAATATAGGTTTGTCTGTTCTGGGATTTGCGAGTTATGAAGGCTTCAATTGCCATATCCAAAGCCTTTTCTGCCTGCTGGCTCATCTTTTCAGGTATAAAATCTAAGGTCTCTGTACCTTGCAGTTTAATAACTGGATGGGTGCTTAGAAGTTTTGTACCAAATCGTTTAGCAAAGATTGGCATGGTAGGTACGGTACAATTATAGTCAAACATAAACAGGTCAACCACCCCTGTAGCTAATAAGTACTCTTGAGATAGCCATTCACCTTCTTGCCCACCATATGCTTTTTGATTATGCATGCCCTCATAATTTATAAGTTGTTGTCCTTCGCAAACATGACCAAGGATTTGGATGCCCTCTGCCCCTGCTTTTTTGGCTTTCTCTTGCCACTCATCGGTAGATGCAAGGTCAATTGCAACATGAGCTAAAAGGGGCATATGTCCGTTAGTGATTACGTTTACCATATTCTCTTTTAATAATCCCATATTTTGCTGTTTCATTTGAATCTCTTGGGTGCCCATTAGAATTTCTTGAATTATATCCAATAGAAATAAGCCTTGGTATTCATTAGCAATGCCTAGCCGTACGCTATTTAGTAAGAAATCTACCGGATCAGAGGTGAAATTCGTCATACAACGAGTTTGGGCATAAGCTACTTCACTGTAGCCACCACCGGGAAACAAATCAAGTTCTCTCCAAAGTTTCTTTCTTCTAGTGGGAGCAAAAGTCTCTACTGACTTGGATTCAATATGATGAGGTAAATGGATATCGTCCATTACCCACTGTGCAAACTCCACTGCAAGTTTATCAATAGGTTGATTGACATTTAATCCTGCCATATCAGCATATTTTTTAAGCTTTTCAAGATCACGAATTCTAAGTCCACTTTCCGGATTTTCTCCAGCCGCTTTTAGGGTCCTAGCAGCTTGATGGCAGTGAAATATATTTGCCGATGTACCTATAGTTACGTGACGGTACACAAAGTTTCTAGCTACCATAGTGTGGGCATCTACTCCACAAACTCCCCTTGGAGTCCTTGCGCTAATGCGGCAAGGCCCATTTGCACAGAGCTGACAGGACAATCCTTCTATACAAAATTTGCATTGAGTAGGCTGTTGCTGACTAAATCTATCAAATACATTGGTCATTCCTGCATCGTGTACCACCTGATACATTTCCCTCATAGCAGGATCGATTATAACATTTAGGGGGTATCCCTCTTTAGACTGATCATCCTTTGCGATGTGGTCTCTCTGCCATTTATGTACCTCTTCCATGTTTGGCATTTTGTCCATCTTATTATAGTCTATTTTTACCCTCTCATGGATATCTTGGTGCAAATTAGGATCATTATAGTCCTGGTCAGTCAAGCTGGCTGCAAAAGTTTTCTGATCTCCTCTCATCCTTTGAGCACTTCGTTCATAAGATTGTTTTACATCTTTATCTGTCATCTAATAAGCCTCCTATATTCAAAACCATTGTTTCCTCATTATTCTTTGTTTTAGAAGGCTTTAATATACTTTATAGTGTCTTCTCTTTACCTATTAAGAGAATGCCTATAAGCATCATAACCGGAAAAATCATAGCTGTTAATAATCCTACCTTTAGTCCTAATTGTTCTGGATTTAAATTATTTGCCTGTCCAATGGCCAGGAGTCTGTTGGATTTTTGAGCCACATCTGATACAAAACCCGCTATCCAGGGGCCGGATGAAGCTCCAATATCTCCAAATACAGCAAGCATACCAAACATGGCTGTGCCCCCTTTGGGGAATTTATCAGCTGATAAACTGAGAGTGCCTGGCCACATTAGGCTAACTGATAATCCGCAAAAGGCGCAAGCTAGTAAAGAGATGATAGGCACCTGAACAAAAACAGTAATACCATAGCATATAATGCAAAGGAGGCTGCTTGATATAAGAACCTTTCTAAGATTAACTTTATGCCCCCAAAGTCCATAAATCGTTCTTCCAGTACCCATAAAAACTGCAAATAATGCTGGCCCCAATATATCACCAACCACCTTGGGTACTTGCAATCCTTTTTCTGCAAATAATGAAGACCATTGGGACATAGTTAGCTCGGATGCACCAGCACTCATCATAAGAACTAAGGCTATGATAAAGAGATGTGAGGATAATAATCCTTTAATTGATATTTTTTCTTCTTCTGATGCCACCGGCATAAGAGGAACCCTCATAAATTTAAACATGTTATAAGCAGGTATAACAGACCATAAAATAGGCAATATATACCATATCTGGCTTCCAAATATCTTTATTAGCAGAGTAGTAATAATAACAACACCTACTTGTCCCCAACAATAAAAAGAATGAAGTAGGCTCATTGATGATGCTTTGGCATCACCAGGTAGGGACTCTACAATTGGGCTAATTATAACTTCAATTAGTCCACCACCTATAGCATATACCATTACAGCAATTGCAAGACCTACATATGGAGCGGGAAGGAGTTTGGGTAGAACACCCAACCCTACAAGTCCTAAAAAGGCAAAAAAATGAGCTAGCACTGCTGCTCTTCTGTAACCTATCTTATCTACATACTTAATAGCCAATATATCCGTTATAATCTGAGTTCCAAAATTAATAAATATAAGTCGGCCGATCTTCTCAAAGGAAATTCCAAACTGGTCATGGAATATAACAAAGAGAAGAGGTGCTAGATTATTTATTATAGCTTGTGTAATAAATCCTAAATAAGATGCATGCAATGTTTGTTTATATGTATCCTTCAATAATCTTCCTCCAGTATCCTATCCCATTTACCTGTCATCATTAATATTTCTCATTCTTTATCATTAATCAAAAAAAGTTGCAATATAGCTTCTGGTATATGAAGCTCTTCTTCACTTAAGAATATATCCTGATAATCACCCTCATAACCATTATTGTTAAATTCTATAACTTGTCTATGAATACTCTCCATTTTTCTATCTAATTCCGCTGCTGAAATAGCCGCCTCTTTTAGTTGACCCATTAGATTTCCAGGTACATCTCTATCGTACTTATAATAAATCTTATGCTCTAAACTAGCCCAGAAGTCCATTGCTATAGTTCGAATCTGAAGCTCTACATTTACTTTCTCTACCCTGTCAGACATAAACACTGGAACTTGTAAGACCAAATGTAGGCTCCTGTACCCGTTAGGCTTAGGATTCTTTATATAATCCTTGCACATAATAACCTGAATATCTTCTTGATTTTCTAGCATTTTTCTTAGCTTATATATATCCGATTCAAAAGAACATATAATTCTAATTCCAGCAATATCATATATATTCTCTTTTATGGAAGACAATGAAAGCTCATAGCCTTTTCTATATATTTTCTTTAAAATGCTTTCAGGTGTCTTAAGACGAGACTTTACATGTTCTATCGGATTATACTCATGGACATAATTAAACTCTTGGTTTAAAATGTCTATCTTGGTTTTTACCTCGTCCATAGCAAACTTGTAGGGCATCATAAATCGAGTAAACTCCATCTTTAGTAACTTTACTTGTCTTAAATGAAGAGCCCCATCAATTTCCATTTGCATTAACTCCTTTTATCATCTTTACTGGATACTCATGGCGTCCATCCTAACCTAGCTTGTTTACTGCTATGTTATAAACCTGTCCATGGGATCTTTTATATTATATCACATACGCTAGTATAATTTAATAGGATTTTGAATCTAACATATTCTCAGACTTACATAATTCTTAGGTTTAGTTCATAATAATTAGGTTAATGATATTATAAGGATAATTACTATAGGGGGCGTTTCAAATGAGCAAAACCAGAATTTCGGCAAATTTAAAAGGTAATATGGGTTTTGAAATGAATCTAAATGGGCATAAATTGATTACCGATGCCTCAGAGGATATTGGAGGAAACAATCTTGGACCCCGTCCAAGGCAACTCTTATTGGCAGGTCTTATCGGCTGTACTGGAATTGATGTTATGTCTATACTCAAGAAAATGAAAGTTCAGATTGATGATTGTTCTATCCAAGTAGAAGCCGATAACACAGAAGGACATCCAAGAGTTTATGAGAATATTCATCTTTCATATATCTTTAGAGGTAAGGATCTTTCAAGAAAGAGTCTAGAGAGGGCTGTAGCACTATCCCAAGATAAATATTGTGGCGTCAGCGCAATGTTAAAGAAAGCTACTTCAATCACCTATGACATAATTATTAAAAATGATAATAGTTAAGGCTATGACCTGTTAATAGGCCATAGCCTTGACTGTTACATCCGAACAGAAGATTACATATACTAGCAATCCTAATGGTCCTATAGCATTTGCTTTACTTGATCCAAAGCCTTATCATAGTCAGGATGTTCAGTTACTTCCCTAACATATTCCACATGCTTTACCATATTTCCCTTATCCAAAACTACTATACCTCTGCTTAAAAGTCTTAGTTCCTCTATAACAAATCCATAGTTCATACCAAAGTCGAGATCTCGATGGTCGGATAATGTAATGACTTTATCGATTCCATTAGTACTACAGAACCTATTCTGTGCAAAAGGTAGATCAACGCTTATAGTCAATATTACAACATCATCTAGGTCCGACGCTGCTTGATTAAATCTTATGGTTTGATACTCACATACTCCTGTATCTAAAGAAGGTACCACGCTTATTATTTTTATCTTATCACCCGCATCTTTAAGTGAGTATCCTTCCATGTCTTTAGTAAGTACTGAAAAATCTGGGGCCGTATCCCCTACTCTTACTTCTTTTCCCAGTAGGGTTATCGGATTACCTTCCATGGTCACTAAGTCTTTTCTTCTATCCACCATTATATATCCCCTTCCTCTATAATTATTGATTGTCTATTAAACCTTATTCTTTAAGAAATTTATGTCCTACTAATAGGTAAATCTTATATATATTCTTACCCTTAAAGGAGATTCTGAATCAAAGAATATAAATAGAGCTTTAAGAATAAGCTATCATCGCATTCTATCAATGTTTGATATCCTGGCTTTTTTGACTGTACACATGGGCATTCTATACATATTGAGATCTTATTCAGCTTTAGGGGTACTTAATCTAAATCTATCTACAATTTATATACGAAAACAATACTTATTTGATTAGAAATTCAAATCATTATTTCAGCAATATATTGGGTTTTTCCCAGTTTCCCCCGTATTACGCCGCTGAGTGGAGATTACAATTGACGGGAGATTAAAAATAATATATCATATATTTACATTGTATATTTACGCATATTTATATTGGATTTCCATTTTTTGTGGAGGTGGAATATGAATATTCCCAAACCTAATATATGCATGCTTTCATATCTGATAACTATAGTACTTATTGTGCTTTTTTTGTGCTTTTCTTTTACATACTCATTAGATACTCAAGTTTATTTTTTTACAGACTTCTCGTGGAT
>JAAYTG010000025.1 GCA_012518075.1 Clostridiales bacterium
ACATGATTCGTCTGAGGAAACATGTCTACAGGTTGAACTTCTTGCACCTTATACTCCCCATCTGTCAGATATTTCAAGTCCCTGGCCAGTGTGGCTGGGTTACAAGACACATATACTATTCTATTTGGCTGAGCATGAATTAAAGCATCCAACAACCTAGGATCACAACCTTTCCTTGGAGGATCGACCACCGCTACATCAACCTTAAGGCCTTCTTCTATCATATTAGGAATGATGACTTCGGCTTGCCCTTGAATAAACTCTACATTTTCAATATTGTTTTCCATTGCATTAATCTTGGCATCCTTGATTGCCTGTGGCACAATTTCTATGCCATATACCTTTTTGGCCTTTTCAGCCATAAACAATGAAATGGTGCCAATACCACAATAAGCGTCTATTACCCCTTCATTGCCTGTTAACCCTGCATACTCCAGAGCTTTATTATAGAGGACAGCTGTCTGTATAGGATTTACTTGAAAGAAGGATAGAGGAGATATTTTAAACTTTAATTCCCCTATATAGTCTACTATATGATCCTTACCCCATAGTAGGATATTCTTTTCACCTAATATAACATTGGTCTTTTTAGAGTTGATATTTTGTACAATGCTTACTATATTAGGGATATTCCTCTTTAAATCTTCAATCAATTTGTCCTTATGGGGCAGAACATCACCATTTGTAACAATTATAACCATGATTTCTCCACTGCGGAAACCGATCCTACTAACTACATGTCTAACAATTCCTTTATGTGGGATCTCATCGTAAGGCATAATATTATATTCATCCATATATTTTCGTACAGCTTTAATAATATTGTCATTAATACTATGCTGTATATCACAAGTATTCATATCAATAATATTGTGACTTCTAGGTGCATAAAAACCTATAGTCAATCTATTATGTGCAGTACCTACGGGAAGCTGCACCTTATTACGATAGTTCCATGGTTTTTCCATTCCTATAGTATTGTAAATATGAACATCTTCTAACCCCCCGATTCGCTTACAGGCATCCTCAACTAATTGTCTCTTAAAGTCCAATTGTAGTGAATATGACATATGCTGCAACTGACAACCACCACATTTTCCGGCATATGAGCACTTAGGTTTAACCCTTTGATTGGATGGCTCTATTACCTCTAATAGCTTGCCATATCCATACCTTTTCCCTACCTTCACAGCCTTAATCCTAATCTTTTCACCAGGTAGAGCACCAGGAACAAACATGGTAAATCCTTTTATTCTACCTATTCCCTCACCATTCATCCCAAGATTATCTATTTTCATCTCATAGTCTCGGTTTTTTGCTACTGGAACTTGCTCCAAATTACTTCCTCCCAAACTTAAGAATTAATCTTAAATAATAAACTACTAGCCATATTATATATTTAATACTAGAATTCCACAAATATTTTCTTCTATTATTTTATCTAGTAAATGACATGAAATATTATAGTAAAATTGGTTAAGCTAGATATATAACACGGTTGTCTCTCATGAGATTAGATAAACTTTTTTGTCCAAAATAGGTTTATTGATAAACTAGACAAGATATTTAGGGATATTTAAGGATGTTTAGAGACCATCAACAGAATTGGAAGGAGGTGAAAGATATTTGAATAGTAAAAAAAGCATACTTTTTATTACGGTGCTAATACTTTTTTCTCTAACAGTTGCGGCCTGCGCTGTTACAAAACAGCCTCCTAGCAATGAAGGCAAATCTTCTGATTTAAGTCCATCTGATAAAGCTCCCACCGAAGAGGAAAAAGAAGAGCAAACTCCCAAAAATGACGAAAATCCCGATGGACCTACAACAGCTCAGAATGCAGAAGATGGTGAGTATGAGGGAAGAACTGAAAAAGACGAACGGGGTAACTATGGCGTAGCCAAGATCACTGTAAATGATGGAAGAATAACCGAAGCCGAATATACCGAATACACTGATGATGATAAGCCCAAATCCCGTGAAGGCGGATATGATTATGAACAAGCTTTAAACGCCTTTGAAGATCTTCCTGACATTCTTATTGAAAAACAGGATGTAAACAATATAGATACCTATGCTGGTGCAACAGGTACAACCAAGACTTTTAAAGCTGCGGTAATGAAAGCCCTAGAAAAGGCAGCTAAAAAAAGCAGCTAAGGAATGATTATTCCTTAGCTGTTTCCTTCTTATTATTTCTATAATTAATTGTTTTAGGCCTTGTTTGTACAGCGCAAGAACAATTGATATAGTTCAAAATCTGCTTTTCGTATATTGACTGGCTTTAAATTTTTATCGGTTATTGCATGAACTGTTTTACCTTTTGCTAGCAGACAATTATCATCACGTCGCATCACATCATATTCCATGGTGATTCGTGCACCTGAGAATCTTGTCATAGATGTTTTTATAACTATAGTGTCATCGTATAGCGCTCCTTGGAGATATTGACAATGGGTTTCCGTCAAGGGAAGCATCAATCCTCTCTCTTCCATTTGCTTATAAGTAATTCCTTGTTCCCTCATATACTCGGTTCTGGCCACTTCAAACCAGACGTAATAATTGGAATGGTGAACCACTCCCATCTGATCAGTCTCCTTATATCTCACCCGTATCTCTGTATCCACCGTCAACAGTTTGATCATCTCCTATACCACTTTGGTTTTACCATTATATACAAATCCCTTAACCGGATCGATGGTTACATATAGCCCGTCGTGGAGTATCTCGGTAATCTCCTGAGCACCTACAACAGTAGGTATCTCTAGGGAAAGCCCTACTATTGCAGCATGAGAGGTTATTCCTCCCTCCTCTGTAATAATAGCAGCAGCTTTTTTTATAAATGGGAGTAAGGCATTATCCGTAGCTTTAGTGACTATAATATCTCCTTCTTGAAACCTGGTTCTAGCATCCATTACATTATTTATGACACATACCCTGCCATGTGCTGATCGATTTCCAATACCCGTACCCTTGGCTAAAATATCCCCTATAACATTAACCTGAATTAAATTGGTTGATCCACTTATACCCACTGGAACTCCTGCTGTTATTACAACTACGTCTCCCCGCTTTACTATTCCTGTATGGGTAGCAATCTCTACTGACTTCTCTATCATCTTGTCAGTATTATCGATGTTGGGAGATTTGTAAGGCCATACACCCCATACCAAAGAGAGTTCCCTGTAGGTAGTTTCATCAGTGGTAGTGGCAATAATATGGGAGGATGGACGATACTTAGATACCATTCTAGCTGTGTGTCCAGTCCTAGTAGCGGTGATAATAGCCCTGGCGTTAAGGTCATGAGCTATGGAGCATGTAGCATGACTTATTGAATTTGTCACCGTTGGTTCCTCACCTACTATTCGTTTTTCAAAAGCGCCTATATAGTCTATACTACTCTCTACTCTTTCTGCTATTTTAGCCATAGTCAATAAGGCCTCAACGGGATACTTCCCTATAGCCGTTTCTCCTGAAAGCATTATTGCATCCGTTCCATCGTATATTGCATTGGCCACATCACTAGTTTCTGCACGTGTTGGTCTGGGATTTCTGATCATAGAATCCAGCATCTGAGTAGCAATTATAACCGGCTTGCTTACAGCAATACACTTTTTTATAATAGTCTTTTGGGCAATAGGAACCTCTTCAGTAGGGATTTCAACACCCAAATCTCCTCTAGCCACCATGATGCCATCTGATATCTTAATTATATCATCTATGTTCTCTAATCCTTCTTGGTTTTCGATTTTTGCTATAACTTTTATATTAGTACCATGGTTTTCTTCTAGTACTTCCTTAATTGCCAAAACGTCTGCCGACTTTCTTACAAAGGAAGCTGCTATATAATCCACTCCCTGAGATATTCCGAATTTAATATCTTCGATATCTTTAGAAGTAATAGCAGGTAAGCTTGTGGATACACCCGGTATATTGACCCCTTTACCGCTCCCCAGTGTACCACCATTGACTACTTTACAATGTATTTCCTTACTGGTAACATCCTCCACTACTAGCTCTACTAATCCATCGTCTAAAAGGATAGTAGTATCTTTACGAACATCTCCAGTCAATTCTTTGAAATGCACCGTTACCTTGCTTTCATCACCTTCAATATCTTCAGTGGTTAGAATGAATTTCTGGCCCTCTGAGAGTTGTACTTTGCCATCTTTAAACTTGCCTATGCGAATCTCTGGCCCTTTGGTATCTAAAAGAATGGCAACAGGAAGCCCCATGGCCTTCCTGATCTTTTTTATCAAAGCTATTTGTCTTCCGTGTCCTTCATAATCGCCATGGGAAAAATTTAAACGTATAACATTTGCTCCATTTTTTAACAGGCTTTTCAGAATTTTAGGATCTTCGCTAGCAGGCCCTACAGTGCATATGATTTTCGTTTTTCTCATCTTATCCTCCGATTATATTGACAACACTTTTGACATCTTGTACATCTCTTTGTCAAACTCTTTCTTCATTGCTAAACCTTCCTCAAGATCACAGTCCATGATTTTATTATCCCGTATACATATCACTCTATTTCCTATTCCTTCTTTGAGCAAGTTTACAGCATGGTAGCCCATTCTGCTTGCAAGAACTCTATCTGCCACCGTAGGATTACCACCCCTTTGGATGTGTCCTAAAACCGTAGCCCTTGTCTCAATTCCAGTCTTCTCTTCAATTTCTTCACACAAATCGTTAACATTGAACATACTCTCAGCCAACACTATAATATGGGAACGCTTGCCTCTATCTCTCCCTTGGATTAGTCGTTTACATAAATCGTTTAACTCAAAAGGAATCTCAGGAATGATTATATGCTCCGCTCCCCCTGCAACACCTGTATAGAGGGCAATATCCCCTCTACCTCTACCCATGACTTCTATAACATTGGCCCTTTGGTGAGAAGTAACAGTATCCCTAATTTTATTTATAGCGTCTACGACAGTGTTTGTAGCGGTATCAAAACCAATTGTATAATCGGTGCAACTGATGTCATTATCTATGGTACCGGGAATTCCAATAGTTGGAACACCTAGGTGGCATAAATCTTTTGCCCCCCTCAGTGACCCATCTCCACCAATAACTACCATTCCTTCAATTCCAAAAATCTCGACAATATTGCGAGCCTTGTTCTGTCCCTCAGTAGTCTTAAACTCATCAGATCGGTCGGTATGCAAAACGGTTCCGCCTCTATGTACTATATCTCCTACAGAAGCAATGTTCATCTCTCGAAGATCCCCATTTATAAGACCATTATATCCTCTTCGAACTCCTATTACTTTCATATCGTTATAAATTGCAGTTCGAACTACTGCTCGTATTGCAGCATTCATTCCAGGAGCGTCTCCTCCACTTGTCAAAACTCCAATTGTCTTCATTTTCAATGAACCTCCTAAAACATATCTAATATCCATTTTCTATCAGTATATCATGGGCCTCTTCTGCTTCAGATTGAGGGACTAACACCTCATAGCAATTCTCTTCGGGAGTCACATTCTGGTATACCGGTTTCATATGGAATAGAATATCCTCTTCTCGCAGGAGATTTTCTATGGCTTCTGAAATTGCTTTGTTATGTGCCATATATATTACTATCCACATTATAAGGCCTCCCTTTATATTCTCACTTTTCATTCATTTACCAGAACTAATCTCACCGTGTTTGGTGTAAATAAGTGCCTTACCCCGTATCTTTATAGCAGAAGTATTCTCAGTGAACTCAGCTATCATAACTTCACCTTCGTCCAGCTTCTCAGTGTGATGAAATTTGGTATCTTTCCCACGTGTCAACCCTATTATACTTACTCCATCCTCTTGAGCAAGAATACAGATGTAGTCACTAATAATTTTTTTTGGTTCCATCTTTCATTACCTCCTAAGTGGCTAATAAAATAATGGTGTCTAAACAGTTGAAACCACTGTCCTATAATAGCTTTTGTCATCACATTATATCATATATGTTTAGCAATATGCTACTATCTTAAACAACTTTATACAAGCTTAACACATTCTTTGCCTAATAATCTAGAAAGTTCTTCTATCAATGTATTATCTTGTCTTATCCACAATTCACGTTCAGCAAGGCCTTGTTTCCTAGTTGATTCAATATATAAAATAACCGGTATATTTCCCCTATATCTTCTCAATATGGGATTAAGCTGATTGCTTATATTAATCTTGCTGTTTTCGGCTATTTTTAAGTACAGCTTTTTATTCATAGATAGGTTCAAGGGTGTCACCCGATCACATATTATCTTAGGATCTTCATCCTCTCTTAAGCTAAGTTTACCTTCTATAACAACTGTACTATCATTGTCCAAAAGCTTAGAGTATTTTCTATATATTGCTGGAAATACTATTATCTCAATTGATCCATAGAGATCTTCTAAAGTAACAAAGGCCATCATATTTCCAGTTCTTGTACTCTTTCGTTTATGATCCACAATAATACCACCAATTTTGACCATTAAACCATCTTTTAATTGATTGACTGCAATCATATTTTCTTCTTCAAAATCGACTTGTTGAAGGTCTAGGGTAGTGGTCAGACTTTCCAATACGTCCTTGTATTCCGATAAAGGGTGTCCACTAATATATACTCCTGTAATTTCCTTTTCCATTTTAAGCAAAATGT
Organism: Clostridiales bacterium; assembly: GCA_012518075.1. Classification (GTDB taxonomy): domain Bacteria; phylum Bacillota; class Clostridia; order Caldicoprobacterales; family UBA3941; genus JAAYTG01. Next base: position 6,626 of record JAAYTG010000025.1, read on the forward strand.
TTTTAGGGAACTCTTTAATGTCAGGCAATATCTCAAAGTCCATTGGCTTTTCCTGCTGCACCATGGCTTGATCAAATAAGGACATTTGGCCATCAAGATTCTTTCTCCGATCTTGTACAACACCTTCAAGAACTTTTTCATATACCGCCATTAGCTGAGACCTATAAGCTCCTAATGAATCAAATGCTCCACATTTTATCAAGCTCTCTAACAAGCGCTTATTTATTCCAGCCCTATCCACTTTTTGGCAAAAATCCAAAATGCTTGTAAAACTGCCTTTTACCTCACGAGCTTTTATAATACCCTCAATAGCAGGTAAACCTACGTTTTTAACAGCAGCCAGACCGAAGCGAATTTTATTGCCAACAACCGAAAACTTTGCAAAACTTTCATTTACATCGGGAGGCAGCACTTCAATGCCTCTTTTTCTACAATACTGAATATAGCCTGCAACCTTACTACTATTTCCCATGACACTGGTCATCAAAGCCGCCATAAACTCCACAGGATAATGATATTTTAGCCAAGCTGTCTGGTATGCAACCAGAGCATAAGCAGCAGCATGGGATTTATTAAAGGCATATTTTGCAAAGTCCATCATTTCATCAAATATCTTGTTGGCTTGCTCCACCTCAACACCATTTTTAAGGGCCCCAGGTACTAGTACATTGCCCTTTTCGTCTTCAAGCCCATATATAAAATGATGGCGTTCCTTTTCCATAACCTTCGTATCCTTCTTAGACATAGCACGTCTCACTAAGTCAGATCTACCCAAGGAATAACCAGCTAAATCCCTAACAATCTGCATGACCTGTTCTTGATACACCATACAGCCGTAGGTAACCTCTAGAATATTTGTTAAGCAGGGATCGGTATATTCAATAGATTCAGGATGGTTTTTATTCTCGATATATCTGGGTATTTGATCCATTGGCCCCGGTCGATACAAGGATATCCCTGCAATAATATCCTCAAAATGGCTGGGTTTTAGCTCCTTTAGGAAGTGTCTCATTCCCCCGCTTTCTAATTGAAAAACCCCATCCGTATCACCTTGACTTATCATTGTATATACACCGGAATCATCCAGAGATATATTATGAATATCAATTTCTATATCCTTATTGTTCTTTACAAGTTCGATGGTATCCCGAATTACAGTTAATGTTCGTAGGCCTAAAAAGTCCATCTTCAAAAGACCTAATTCTTCCAGGACTCCCATAGCAAATTGTGTAGTGATAATATCGTCGTTCGTTTGGAGTGGTACATGCTCAGTAATAGAATCCTTGGATATTACCACTCCTGCTGCATGTGTAGATGCATGTCGTGGAAGACCTTCTAGGCTCCGAGAGGTATCAATTAGTTTTTTTATTGTAGAATCATTTCTATATAAATCACGAAGCTCACCATTAACTTGCAACGCCCGATCTATTGTCATGCCCAGCTCCATGGGTATGGCCTTGGCAATCCTATCAACATCTGCATAGGGAAGGTTGAGTGCCCTTCCTACATCCCGTATTACCGCCCTAGCTGCCATGGTACCAAAAGTAATTATTTGAGCTACTCGATCAGCACCATATTTTTGCACTACATAATCTATTACCTCTTGCCTTCTTTCATAGCAAAAATCAATATCTATATCAGGCATGCTTATTCTTTCAGGGTTTAAAAATCTCTCAAAAAGTAGATTATATTTTAGAGGATCAATTTGAGTTATGTTAAGAGTGTAGGCCACCAAACTTCCTGCTGCACTTCCACGACCTGGTCCTACCATAATTCCATTATCTCTTGCAAATTTTATAAAATCCCATACTATCAAGAAATAGTCGACATATCCCATTTTTTCGATAGTATCCAGCTCGTATTGAAGGCGCTCTCTTACCTCGTCGGTAACTTCAGAATACTTTTCCTTTATACCTTGCCTGCATAGATATCTTAGATACTCTGAAGAAGTATAGCCTTCGGGTACCTGGTATTTGGGTAGGTGTATTGTATCGAAGTCAAACTCTACATTGCAGCTGTCAGCAATTTTAATTGTATTTTCTATTGCTTCAGGATAGGAAGCAAATAATGCCTGCATCTCCTTAGGAGATTTCAAATAGAATTCCTGAGAATCAAATTGCATTCTATTCTCATCCTCTATTGTCTTCCCAGTCTGTATACAAAGTAAAACATCATGAGCCTGGGCATCCCCAGGCATAACATAATGAACATCATTGGTTGCAACTAGAGGAATACCAGTTTGACGACTTAAGTTTACAATAAGCTGGTTAGCTCTTTTCTGCTCTTCCATTCCATGGTCTTGCAATTCCAAAAAGAAATTATCTTTACCTAAAATTTTCTCCAGATTTAAGGCTAAATCTGCTGCTTTTTTCGATTGACCAGACAGTAGCAACCTAGGGATATCTCCCGCCAGGCAAGCACTTAGCCCAATTAGCCCTTGGCTATACTTAGATAATACTTTGTAGTCTATTCTTGGTTTATAATAAAAGCCATCTGTAAAGCCCATAGATACAAGTTTTACAAGGTTTTGATACCCGATTTGATCTTTGGCAAGGAGGACCAGATGAGCATAATTACTATCCGTATGTGACTCTTTGTCAGTCATAGAACGGGGGGCTATATAGACTTCACAACCAATTATTGGTTTTATGTCTCTGGCTTTTGCTTCTTTATAAAAATCCACTACCCCGTACATAACTCCATGGTCAGTAATGGCCAAACTATTCATTCCCAAATCTTTACATCTATCTAACAGATGGGTAGTACGACCTGCACCATCTAATAGACTATACTCGGTATGAGTATGGAGATGGACAAAACTGGTCAATTTTTTCACCTCTTAATCCATGATAATTTATCCATATAGGATTGTCTATGCATTGTACTAGTCTGACACATATAACCCAATGAAGATTATGTATGATTTATGGACTAACTAGCACAAGAAAATAATCTATTCTTTATTAATATTCTATCATTTTATATGAAAAGGTACAATTATTACAAATCAAAAGACAAAAAAAGCAACCATAATAGTTGCCTTATATAGCTAGTCGATATTTTCTTTAAGCCTTCTAAACTTCAGGCACCCGACTAAAATTCGAATCTATTAATTCTGTTAAAGCTTTAAGGGCATTTTCTTCATCATCACCTTCGATAATAATAGTAATTTCATCATCTTGACCAACACCCAAAGACATTATACCCATAATGCTTTTAGCATTGACTTTCTTTGAATCAATTTCCACCCAAATCCTAGAGTCAAACTTGCTAGCAACTTGGACGAACAGTGCCGCCGGTCTCGCACTAAGACCATCTTCATGCATTATTTTAAAATCTGTGTTTATCAACTGGTTCTCCCCCTTTTGCTTCTTATGTCCTCTGCCATCTTATCCAATTTTCTTAGACGGTGATTTACACCTGACTTGCCAATTGGAGGACTTAACATTTCTCCTAATTCTTTCAGGCTAGCATCGGGATTATCCAGCCTAAGTTCAGCAACCTCTTTAAGAGCAGGTGATAACTTGGATAATCCATAATGTTTACTTAGATATTTGATATTCTCTATCTGTCTAACAGCTGCATTTATGGTTTTACTTAAATTAGCCGTCTCGCAATTAACAATCCTATTTATATTGTTACGCATATCCTTATAAATCCTAATGTTTTCCAAATCCAGAAGGGCTGAATGAGCTCCTATAATGCTCAATAAATTTACAATATGTTCTCCTTCCTTTAGGTATACTACATAATTATTCTTTCTTTCTATAGTCTTGGCACTCAAGCCAAATTGATTAATAAGATCACGTAAACTGTTGGCATAGACTTCATTGTGGGTCACAATTTCCAAATGATAAATTTTTTCCGGGTCACTAACCGATCCTCCACCTAAAAAAGCGCCTCTAATATATGCCCTTTTACAGCATCTTTTCTTAATAAGTTCAGGGTGTATTGCACGATTAATCCATAAATCACCTTCCTCCTTCCATCTTATTATGCCGATACCTTCTAAAATCCTCATAACTTGTTGATCATTTGATAGAACTAGATAGTAATTATTGTTTTTTCTTAATCGCTGATTTTTTCTAATCATTACCTCCATTTGAACATTATACTGCTTCTTTAACAATGAGTAAATTCGTCGAGCAATTGCTGGGTTCTCGGTATTCACCCGCAGACTTACCTTTTTCCTTCCACCTAGATGAATAGTTCCACAAATCTGTATTAAGGCAGCCAATTCAGCAAGAGTACAACATGACCTTTGGTCTGTTATATGGCAAAGCTCATTTTTAGCTCTAGATGAAAAGGTCATCTGCTTCACTCCTTTATAAAACTAATAATATATAATAGTTGTTTGCTTTCTCTAAGCATCGGAAATATCTCTATGCTCAATGGAAACCCGGTATCCCTTATCCTGCAGAATCTCGTAAAGGGCATCTCCTAAAGCCACGGATCTGTGCATTCCTCCAGTGCATCCGATACCTACAACCAGCTGCAGCTTCCCCTCTTTTGTATAATAAGGTATCAGAAAATCTAGCATATCTACTAGTTTGTCCATAAACTTATTTGTTTCGGAAAACTTAAAGACATAGTCCCTTACTTCAGGCTTTTGACCAGTGTGTATTTTCAGCTCATCTATATAGAATGGATTGGGCAAGAATCTTACGTCAAAGACTAAATCTGCATCTAACAGGATGCCATGTTTAAATCCAAATGAAATTATAGATACTAGCAATCCTTCATTGTATTGATGATCGTGAAATAATTCAGTGAGATTCTCCTTTAATTGCTTGGGATAAAGGTTGCTGGTATCAATTATATGATCTGATATCTCCTTTATTATCTCTAGCCTTTCTCTCTCCTTTTGTATTCCAGAAATAACTCGTCCTTCTTTTACCAAAGGATGGGCTCTTCGGCTTTCCTTATATCTTTTAATCAAAACATTATCTGCTGCCTCTAAGAATAGTATTTCATAAGTGTATCCTTCTTCTTTCATTTCTGATAGACATCCTAAAAGATCATCAAAGAAGCCCCGTCCACGAATATCCACAACAATAGCCACCTTATCTATTCTACCCTCAGATTCTTGACACAGCTCAACAAATCTGAGAATCAGTTTAGGTGGTAGGTTATCAATACAGAAAAAACCCATATCCTCTAAATATCTAATAGCCATGGTTTTACCAGCCCCCGATAGACCAGTAACTATTAAAAATTTCATGAATACACCTTCTTCCTAAGTTAGCTTGGCAATGCCAGCGTTAACTATTCGATCCGGGCTTAAACCTGCTTCCATAGCGATCTGAATGCCGGTTTCAAAGTCACCCACCTTGGAAGGATGGTGGGCGTCACTACTGATAACAAAACTAGCACCTTCCCTCATAGCTATTCTAACATATTCTGCAGTCATAAATCCATGACTTGCATTAATTTCTAAGGCAACATTTCTTTTTGCAGCATGCTTTGCCAGTAATCTTGTATCAATATCGATCTTTGCACCAGGATGAGTTATGATCCTTATGGGGTATCTATAAATGGCTTTTATCATAGCCTTTGTATTTTGTTTTCTTGTTTTATCTTTGTCCACTGGTAAAAAAGATGAAACAGCATTTCTGCCAAATAAGTCTAGAGTGTCTTTGAATGACTTAGGTATTGCCCCTTTATGAAAGCCCATTAGAATAATATCGAATTTATCCATATGGTCCTCTGGTATATCAATGGTTCCATCCATCCCAATTAGGTTGGCCTCTATACCTAGCAAAATATCTATATCCGAATACTTAAGACTTAACCTTTGGATTTCTTCCCTCATCATGTCTACATCTTTAGGTCTTATTCCAAATCCAATATGCCCGAATCCGTGATCAGTTATAGCTATTCTTTTCAATCCTTTTTTACGCGCTGCTAGAACATTATCTTCTATAGTACCCTTACCATGGCTATATCTAGTATGGGTGTGATAATCAGCTGTAATATGATACATTATTCCTCCCCTATTATTCTAACTTCAGGAACCATTTCTACTCCATATTTATCCAGAATAATCTCTTGAACTTTTTTTATCAGATCAATCACATTTTGTGCCGTAGCATTACCCAGATTGATTATAAATCCAGCATGGAGCTCTGATATCTGTGCTTCTCCTATCCGTAACCCCTTTAGACCACAATCTTGAATTAACTTGCCCGCATAGTATCCTACAGGACGTTTAAAAGTACTTCCTGCACTAGGATAAGAAAGAGGTTGTTTTTCCCTTCTTCTTCTGGCAAGATCAGCCATTAAAGATCGGGACTCTTGTTTATCCCCATATTCTAGCTCTAAATCTACTTCCAATACTATCATATTATTTGTTTGTATACAGCTAGTGCGATATCCAAACTCCATATCTTCTAGTTTTAAATGATGAAAATTGCCCATGGGATCAACTGCTTTTACCCTTGATACTACGCTCTTCATCTCACCACCATAGGCACCTGCATTCATGGTAACTGCACCGCCTAAGGTCCCAGGTATCCCATTAGCAAACTCTAGTCCCTTTAGGCTGTTCTTTACTGCCGCCTTAGACAGAGTTGACATTAGTATGCCAGATTGAGCTTTTATTAGCTTATCATATATTTCAATTTGATTATAATTCTCTGATATTTTTAGGACTATGCCCCTTATTCCTTTATCTCTTACCAATAAGTTAGATCCATTACCCATAACAAAAATAGGAACTGAGAATGCATTACATACATTCAATGTGTGAACAATCTCCTCTTCATTGGCTGGAAGAACTAGAATATCAGCCGGCCCTCCAATTCTAAAAGATGTATGGTTTTTCATAGGTTCATTTAATAAGAGTTGTCCAGATGGTATGATTCTATTAAGCCTTTTATAAACATTTTCTATATCTATAGTCATTGCATTTCACTCCCTGCTAAGGAATAGTTCATAGCTATTCACATTTCTTCTAGTTTACATTATTTCTTATCTTCCTTCAACAGCTATTCTAGCATACCGGACTCATCATTACTTTCAACACTAAATATTTTCATTATCTCATCTATATTATCTTGCCAATAACTATCATTAGGATAAAATTTAAAATTCTCAAGTCTCTCTTCCAGTATTTGCATTTCAGGATCATTTTCATAAATACCGTCTATATCTTTTACGATAGGGAACATACCAATTCTTTTCAAATCTATTTGAGCCTCATCATTTAATAGGGATTTTAGAAAGGCAATGGCCATTTCTGTTTTTTCCTTGTCATCCTTTTTAATTAGTCCATAGGAGATAATTTGATCCTGAAACAAGCCTTCTTTTCCCTCCAGAGGTAGGATGGATATCCCAAGCTCAAAACCTTTGCCCTGAGATTGCAAAGCCCTAGCCCTATATAGGGTTCTAGTATTACCTAGGAACATCCCAACCCTTTGCTCCTCTAGGAACAGTTTCATTGCAGTATCCTTATCAGAGTTTGCTATATCTTCCGGCACTAGCTTTTCCTTGCCCAGCCAGCTATGTATATATTTATATCCAAGGTCATCCTGTATCTTTCCTTTATTATTATAAATCATGCTCAGAATAGGTTTTGAATATCTCGTGTTGTAGCTTCCGAAACCATAATAATTAATTTCCTTGCCTCTTTCCCCTTTTGTATAGGGAAACCTATTCATTATATTATCCAAGGCTGCATAATTAATCTCAGTATCCTCTATAGATATTTCTTGTTCCCTTAACAAATCTTTGTTGAAAAATAATGCGTACGTCCCCATCATAATAGGGACACCTCGTATATAATCCTCTCCCAGTATAGATTTTTGTGCTAGAGGAACTATTCTCTCCAGCTCCTCTTGATTAAAGTATATACTTAAATCTTCATATAAAGTAGAAGAATTAAAAACCTGGTGAGGAGGTATAGTGATAATATCTGGTAATATATCTTTATCTATACTCCCCGAAAAATACATCTCTGCCCTTTGTGGATTCAGTTTTCTCACATCGATAAAGACTCCGGGGTTTTGCCTTTCAAATTTGTCAATCCAAGGATTCAGCCAGTTGGCATTAGAGCCCGTCCCAGTTTCAACATAGGATACGTCCCAAAGTGTTATTATGCCCGTCCATAATGGAGCTGATTCTAGGTCATTATTATAGCGATGTTTGTCTTTATTATAATCAAATAGAAAGATCTTTGTACCTATTAGTAAATAAATTCCTATAAGCATGCATAGAAAAAGAGTAAACGGTTTTATGCGTCTTTTCACGACCACTCCTCCTAATAAAACCCTTTACTCCATTTATATGGGCGCCTTTTAGGGGGTATTCCAGCAAAGTCTATTATAATTTTCCTAGCATAGCAGCACCTATTATGCCAGCATCATTCCCCAGCACTGCTTGGGTTATTTCTGCATATGGTGCTTCTTTATAGAATATATGCTCTTTGACTTTTTTCTTTAACGCATCAAACAAAAAATCTCCTGCTCCAGCTACACCCCCACCTATAGCAATAATAGCCGGATCAAAAGAATTTATTATCGTAATAATACCCATTGCCAAATAATAAATATAATTATCAAATAGTTTAAGGGCTGTCACATCCCCTTTTTTTGCAGCGTCGATAACCGTTTTTGCAGTTATCCTATCCAGATTTCTATCTACCAATTGGTAGATTAGAGAATCAGAATGATTCTTCGCAGCTTTTTTCCCTTCACTAATAAGAGCAGTAGCAGAGGCGTACCTTTCCCAACACCCTTTGTTTCCGCATGTACATTGAATTCCATCCACATGAATGATTAAATGGCCTAGCTCTGCCCCAACGGAATGCGCCCCACTATATGGTTTGCCATTGATTATAATACCCGCTCCAATACCAGTGCCTAGGGTTAATGTAATAGAATTCTCTGCTCCCTGGCAAGCACCAGCTACTGCCTCGGCCAAGCCAGCAGTATTTCCATCATTATCAAGATGTATGGGTAAATCAAAGTACTTATGTAATTCATCCCTAATAGGGGCATTTTCCCATCCCAGATTGCTAGCTAAGACAATAGTTCCTTTCTTGTTATCTGGTAAGCCAGTGGAGCCTATACCTATAGCTTTTAGATCTTCCTGTTTATAATCAGATTCCTCAATGACATCCTGTATTAGTTTGGCCATATCCCCAATTATCTCTTCAAAAGGTCGACCTACACCCGTGGGGATTTCCCCTTTATAAACTATTTTTCCCTTTTCATCAACTAAACCAACTCCTATGTTGGTTCCACCTAAATCTACTCCAATATACATGTCCTGCTCTCCTTTATCACAATAACCTATATAAGAATAGCTATTGTTCCCTGTTCTTTTCGATCAAAGCATTTAACCGGTTATCCAGCTCTTGAGCTGCATTATAACCTAAGTGCTTAAGTCTCCAATTACGAGCAGCCACTTCTACAATAATGGCAAGGTTCCTACCAGGTCTAACAGGAATTACAATTTTAGGCAATCTTACACCCAAAATCTCTGTATATTCTTCAGTTAAACCCAGTCGGTCATATTCTTTACTGTTATCCCAAAACTCTAAATAGATGACTATGTCTAATGGTTTATTATTTATTACCGCACCTACACCGTACATGGATTTTATATCAATTATCCCTATACCCCTTATCTCCATAAAGTGTCGAATTAGTTCTGGAGACTCGCCAATAAGACGGCTGTCAGCAACTTTCTTTATCTCAACTGCATCATCAGCCACTAGGCGGTGACCTCTCTTTACTAATTCCAATGCAGTTTCACTCTTACCAATTCCACTCTCACCCATGAGAAATACTCCTGCCCCATATACATCAACCAGTACTCCATGGCGAGTTATCTTAGGTGCCAATGCAGAACCTAGATAATTAATAAGCTTCTCTATTAGAGTACTAGTAGATAAGGCCGATCTAAAGAGGCATCTTTTATTTTTCTTTGCTAATTCTAAAAGATAATCGGGAATATCCATATTCCTTGAAACAATGAGACAGGGAAATTCATAATCAAAGAACCTCTCTAGTTGTTGCTGTCGAAAACTAGGGTCCATGCTTTGCAGATAGGTCATTTCCACCTTCCCAAGGACTTGTATCCTTTCCGAAGCAAAATAGTCAAAAAAACCTGCAAATTGCAAGCCAGGTCTATTGACATCGCTAGTACTTATATCCATGGTCTCGGATTCCGAACAGGTAATAATCTCTAGATTCATTTCTTTTATAATTTTTTCTATAGGTATAGTTGTCAATAACATCAACCCCTCTTCAATATAAATTTATCAATAACTTTAGCCACTCCGTCCTCGTCATTTGAGCTTGTAATGTAATCAGCATGAGTTTTTACGTCTTCAGGGGCATTTCCCATGGCGACTCCCAATCCGGCATATTGGATCATGGAAATATCATTGTAGCTATCTCCAATGGCCATAATATTGTTTCTGGAAACTCCTTTTAGGTTAGCTAAGTATTCTAAAGCCTTTCCTTTGGTAGCCTCTCTATGAGTAAATTCTAGATAAAATGGTCTTGACATTGTAATCTCGATTTCTTCACCAAAGATTTTAGAAAATTCATCCCTGAGCTCAACAATTCTATGGGGCTCGTCAACGATCAAAACTTTGTTGGGGGCTTCAAGATCGAATCTATCCCATGAGCCTACTGATTTCCCCTTAACTCCTACATTTTCATGGTATAACTCACTATATTTGTTATGCTCTTCAACATAGTATTCATCCCCAATATAGATCTGAAGGTGTGCACCTTTACCTTTACATATGCCAATGATTTCCTCAGTAACATCTATAGGCAAAGTTCGATTATATATTACCTCATGGGAAAATGCATTTTTTATATATCCTCCCTGATAGGTAATTATAGGAACATCTAAACCTAGTTGCTGAGCAAATACCATGGCTGATACAAACATTCTACCAGTAGCAATTGTAACTATTACTCCTTGTTCCCTAGCTTTTATTAAGGCATCCTTGTTCTTTGCGCTTATCATTAAGTCAGTTCCTAGCAGGGAATCATCCAGATCCACTGCTATGAGTTTGTATTGCAAGCATCTCACCTCATATCGAAATAATCTATTGTGCTAGTACATATATTATGGCTAAAGAAAGATGATGTCCTATTGATTAGTGATGAAGTTAACAATAAATCGACATTATAATTATAGGGTTAAGTAGCACAAGAAATAAATTATAAAGAAAGCTTATTGTAATCTATAGTATATATTGTATCAATTTCCATGTCTAGTATATTTAATCGCTGGTATTCAAACCAAAATACTCTATAATACTAAGTGCAGCTCTTTTATTCATTCCATCTACTTGAGATAATTCTTCAAGGCTGGCCTTTCTTATTGTCTCAATGGAACCAAAATGCTTAAGTAGAGCCCTTCTTCTACTAGGTCCTATGTTAGGGATATCCTCTAGTATTGAACGTATAGTATTTTTACCTCTTAAACTTCGATGATAAGTTATAGCAAACCTATGAGCTTCATCTCTAATTCGTTGCAATAGTTGAAGGCCTAAACTGTTTTTAGGGATAATCACTGGCTTATCTTTGTCCTCCACATAAATTTCTTCATGCTTTTCAGCTAGACTTATAGTAGGAATATAATCTATACCCAGCTTTCTCAAAGTGGAAACTGCAGCCTTTAGCTGTCCTTTCCCTCCATCAACCAGTATCAAGTCTGGCAATCTGGAAAACTTACCCATATCGGCATCCTTGCCCTGAGATTCTAAAGCCATCTTTTCTTTCAATCCTCTTTTAAATCTTCTCTCAATGACTTGTGCCATGCTGGCATAATCATTTGGTCCATCTATCCATCTGACTTTGAACCTTCTGTAGTCTTGTTTGCTAGGCTTGCCCTTTTCAAAAACAACCATGGATCCTACTGAGTCCGTTCCTTGTATGTTTGAGATATCAAAGGCTTCAATCCTTGTTGGTACATAAGGAAGATCTAGTTGCCTAGCTAATTCCTCGGAAGCCCCTATTGTTCGAGCTCGCTCTATTACTTTCTTTTGTTTTAAATTCTCCAAAGCCTCCATGGCATTCTTTAGGGCCATATCTACCAGCTTTTTCTTATCTCCTCTTCGAGGCACCTTTATATAAACACGAGATCCCTTCTTAGATGTAAGCCATCGTTCAATGATTAGAGCCTCTTCTATATCCTCTTGTAATAGAATCTCCTTGGGGATGAAAGAAGATGTCAAGTAAAACTGTTTAATAAAAGAGCCTAATACTTCTTCTACATGAGTTTCGTCCTTAGTGTCCAGCATGAATTGCTCGCTGCCCGTTAGCTTTCCACTTCTGATAAAAAAGACTTGAACGATACTAGCCTTCACACCTAATCCAATGGCAATAACGTCTTGATCCAACATGTCCACGGATATTATCTTCTGCCTTTCCATAACCTTTTCTACAGAATTTATCTTATCCCTTAGGTTTGCAGCCCTTTCAAAGTTTAAATCTTTTGCGGCAGCTTCCATTTTTTCTTTAAGTTCCATAATCAAATCTTCAAATTTACCATCTAAAAATCTACAGACATCATGTATAACCTTCCTATATTCTTCTTTATCAATATTCCCCTGGCATGGTCCTTGGCATTGATTGATGTAATAATAAAGACAGGGTCTATCCCCTTTTCTCATGGAATTAAGATTCTTTTTACAGGTCCTAACCGGGAACAGCTTCTTTATCACATCAATAGTATCACGAACTAGCTTGGAACTAGCATAGGGTCCATAATAAATATTCTTATCTTTTTCAATTCTGCGAGTTAAGACCACCCTTGGAAAATCCTCTTCCATAGTTATCTTTATATAGGGATATTGCTTGTCATCTTTTAATAGTATGTTATACTTAGGCATATGTTTTTTTATTAGATTACATTCTAAAATCAAAGCTTCCAATTCGGAATCAGTCATTATTATATCAAAATCTCTAATATTAGAAACCATTGCCCTTACCTTAGCCGAATGGCTTTTTGATGATTGAAAATATTGGCGAACCCTATTTTTAAGGGATATAGCCTTTCCTACATAGATTATCTTGTTGGCTTCATCCTTCATAAGGTAAACACCAGGATTATCAGGTAAGGTTTTTAGCTTCTCTTTTAAGTGGATCATTAATCTTCTACCTTTCTATCGTCATGTTGCGACCTAATTGTACTAACGCACCCTTAAACATCTTTCATACATAGCCAACTTTTTAACTGGTGTGCTAGATGAAACCTGTTTTTAATAATAGTACTGAAGAGTGCTCCCTTTTATCAATAATTTTCATTCTTTATAATATCATTCTTTGTCTAAGGCAAGATCTTACTTTAATAATATATCCAAATATATATATTATGCAAGATAAAAGACAAAAAGAAGTCTAAAAGACTTCTTTCTAATTTCTTGTTTATTATCAATGCTTATATGAACTTAAAGATGGTTTCTTTAATATAGAAAGCCTGGTTAAGGAATGATATACAGTAAGGGTTAAACCGCTATCTATTAGGTGGTGTAGTGCTGTACCCACAGTAGTTACTATCATAGCCTGATGAAATTCTACACCAAAGGGTAAAAGTACAAGCCCCTCTAAAATAGCATGGATTGGTGCAGTAATCAGAAGGACTAACCAAAATGGAAAACCCTTTCTATAGCAATGTGCTCCTATCCCACCAAAAATAGAATGAGTCAAAGCTCTGGCTCCTATCATTGCATTTATCCTTAAGGTAAATCCTAAGGCAGAACCTATTCCAACCATAATAGCTACCCCAGGACTAATAGCCATAGCCAGCAGGCTAGGTAAGTGAGAAGCAATAGTTGCTGTAAATCCGGGAGGTATTACCACCATTAAAGGGGTCCCCCCAAAAACTATAGGGATCATTATAGCTAAACCTGTAAGCATTCCACCAATTACTATTTTTTTTGCGTTCATAAAAATCTCTCCCCGACAGTATTTATGAAATTATACCGCCGGGGATGTGTAATGTCAAGTGTATTTACACCTTTGGTTTCTTATTAGTAGCCTAAATCCAGTGCTTTTTTTAATATTTTTCCGGCTAAAGGTGCTGCCACCTTCCCTCCTGTCTGACCTGAAGGCAGGTCCTCTATAACTACTGCAACAGCTATATTTGACTTGCTTCCTGGAACAAAGCCTATAAACCAGGCATTATTTCTTATTTCAGAGTCCTTAGTTTTCACCTCTGCAGTACCAGTCTTACCAGCTACTTGCTTCCCCTTTATAGCTGCAGCCTTTCCAGTACCTTGACTAACAACGTCTTCCATCATGGTCCGCATGGTTTCAGCATTCTCTTGATTCATGGGCCTGCGATAAACCTTTGGTTTAACACTTTTCTGGCTTTGTCCAGTTCTACCAATTACTTTATAAACTAGCTTAGGCTCCATCATAACCCCATCATTTGCTATTGCAGAAGCAATCATTGCTATGTGCAGAGGGGTCACTTGTACATCTCCTTGCCCAATAGAGGTTAAAGCCAGCTTTTCCTCAGAGGTATTTGTCTTTAATGGTAATCGACTGGCAGCCAGTTTCAAATCAGGGAATATAAACTCCTGGTTAAATCCGAAGGCCACGGCAGTTTTGAGAAGTTTTTCATTCCCTAATTTAGTCCCTATATCGGCAAAACTACCATTACAAGATACAACCATAGCTTTGGTAAGATCAACATGTCCGTGAGCTTCACCGCCATAACAGGAAATATCCTGTGATCCTATCCTATATGTGCCCTGACAATCAAAGTTGCTGCTAACAACATCTTCCATGTTCTCTAATGCCGATGCGGAAACTAATATTTTAAAGATAGAGCCAGGAATGTAAAGCCCTTCTGTAGCCCTACTTACCAATACATCTCCAGTTAAATCCTCTACTAAATTATTAGGATTAAAGGAAGGGTGACTAACCATAGCAAGTATTTCTCCAGTTTGCCCATCCATGGCTACCACACTGCCCTTGTATTTCCCAAGTAACTCATGGATATACTGCTGCAAATCAATATCTATAGTAAGGTGTATAGTATTACCAATTTCCTTGTCTAGAAATATTTTTTGATATATTTTTTCAAAGAATGGATTGTTATGGCCCATAAGATATCGTACCTGTAAGGCTTCAACCCCAGATCTCCCATATTTGGCATTATTGTATCCTACTACGTGTGATATACTCTCGGCTTGCTGTCCTCCCCCTAAATAACTCCTGTAATAATATGTTTGTTCTTGTTTGGTGTCCGGATTTTGCCGTCTCTCCTTGATAGTACTAGCCAGGAGCCTCCCATTTCGATCTTTTATATCTCCTGGTACTGTCTTTGGATCCCAAGCATCCATTCGTACTCGAGGATTATATGAGTTGGCAAACCATCTATCACTATAAAAGAATAAGATATAGCAGTAATAGGCAGCTAGAAACCCAAAGGCAACTAACAAGACTATAAGTGCTTTCTTAATATTTTGCTCTATGCCCTTCATTATTCATACTCCCCCTCTAAAAAAGCCTGGTCGCCTTTCTCATGGACGTCATTATCTACATCCTCATAATCTTCAGCACTAATGGCCACACCCTCCAAAACTCCTATTAGGGCCAGTGAAGCCACCATTGAACTACCTCCATAGCTTACAAAGGGCATTGTAACACCAGTTAAGGGTATCATTTTAATAACTCCCCCGATAATGGTAAAAGCCTGAAGGGTCAGAGCAACAGTAGCACCAAAAGCAAGCAGTGACTTATATGGATCCGCATTTTTCAAGGCTATGGATACACCCCTAATGACAATCATAGCATATAGTCCAATAATGCAAAAACCTGTTATTATCCCAAACTCTTCGCAGATGGTAGCAAATATAAAATCCGTCTTAAAAGCAGGTACTACCTGAGGAGACCCTAGCCCTAAACCTATCCCTATAAGCCCTCCACTGCTTATGGCTATAAGAGAATGAGCTATCTGATAACCTTTATTTTCAATATCTCTCCAGGGATTTTTCCAAGCCTCTATTCTTACCCGAATATGGCTAAATATATGGTAGCTAATAATACCTCCTAGTGAAGCCGCGCTCCCGGCTAATAATGTAATAATCCAATCAGAAGTAGCGACATAATAAACAAATATAAATATATAAAAATATAAGAGTGCCGCTCCCAAATCCTTTTGTAATACAACAAGTAAAACAGCTATTCCAGCAAAAACTAAAGCTGGCAAATGTTCCAATAATTTCCTATCTTTTCTGAACCAGCAAGCAAAAACAAAGACTAAGATAATCTTTGTAAATTCTGATGGCTGTAGGCTATGTCCCTTAATAGAAATCCAATTCTTTGCACCATAGGTTTCTTTTCCAAAGAGAATAGGCAATAATAGTAAAATACAGGCTAAAGCCATTAGAATATAGCTTAATTTTTCACCTATTCGTATCCTATGGGTAAAGATAATAAAAAACAAAAACCCAGCATTGCCCAGTAAAAAGTATTTTATTTGGCTTATAGCTAAATCAGCATTAAATCTATAAAGCATTATAAAACCAAAGATTGTTAAAGTATCCACTATAATCAGCAGCAACCTATCTATTCTAGGAAAGATTAATCTAAAAAGATTATATTGGACAACAAAGCCTAGGCTAATTATTAATCCTAAAATAGCAGTATATTTTTCAAATCCTATTGGATTATTATAAGCTAATAACATGTAAGCCGAACTAAGAAAAACAGCTAAGAAAAAAATAATATGCCCAAAGGGCCCTTCTTCATTATAGCTTTGTTCTTGTTTGGTTTTGAAAGCTTCCATAAAAATTCTCAAGGAAATGAATACTATCAGCCCAATAAACCAGTATCGCATGGTCAAAGATATTATTTCAAATTTCTTATTGGACACCTTTTCACAACCTTTCAACTCAATGTTTTTACAATCAACTAAAACAACAGGTGTAATTCTTCGGTAATATTGTTAGTTTGCATCATGGATAGCTCTCTTAATTAGTATCAATTCCTGACTAATATTATATCACACTGATGTTGATCTGACATTACTTTTGCTTTACCCCAGTAGGTAATCGACTAACCTTCTCTTAAGCTATACACTTCCCACTACTAGGCGTGTTAGAGATTCTCACGCGTTAGATTTCGCCCATGCGTGGCGCACCGCAAAAAAGAGGCACTTCTATAAGTGCCTGATAATTCTGAGTTTTTAATTTTTCATCAACAAATCTCAGCTAATGTAACAATTGTATTAGCTGAAATTTATGACTATACAAAAATGTAAGCTTAGTATATATTATCATTGTAGGGTTAACCAAGGCAAGGAGTTAAATCTGAATTTATACTAAACGGGTTCCAAAACTCCACAATAAATGCTATAATTATTCTGAATAAACCTTTATGTTTACTTGTATAGTTTCACTTGGAAAGGGATGAATATATTGTTATTAAAAGTTCTAATGGTAGACAGCAGCTACAATGCCCGGAGGGATCTAGACAGTAAGATAGAATGGATAGAAAATGATTTCGAATTAGTGGGTGAAGCCAATAATGGTGAGGAAGCTCTATCTCTTCTACCCCATGTATCCCCTCACGTAATATTTACAGAGATTAGGATGCCTAAAATGGACGGGATCACCTTTATTGAAACAGCTAAAAGGCGGTGGCCCAATATTAAATATGTAATAGTTAGCAATTACGATAATTTTGATTATCTAAGGCAAGCAATGAAAGTTGGGGCCTATGACTATATTCTGAAACCCGTTAAGATAGATGAAATAAACCAGGTGTTATTACGAGCTAAGATTGAAATCGAAACCGGTGTTCGTAAATTTTTCTAAAGTAAAAGCTGTGGGACATGGAAATATGCAGTCCGACAGCTTTTTTGTTAATCTACAACTACTTCTAATTGTTTTGGCTCTATATCTAATACTTCCAACCCTGCCGGCAAGTCTTCTACCATTAGAGGGTAGGTTCTTGCACCCCTAGATGTATTTTCTAAATCCATATACACCTTCAAGTCTTCGGGTTTAAAAGCATTCACTAAGCTTTGAGGTCCTCTCACTGTTAGAGTCATGACTTCTTCATTTTCATTGAGGTTAGCTTCTAGGTCATCGGGCAAGTTTCGTAATTCTATGTCACTAATACTGATAGGTCTATCGATTATCCTCTCAATCCTCACCAACACCTGAACCAAGGAGGATTGACCCGGACTTAATCTAATATCCTCTTTGTCTTGCAGTTTTAGTTCTCTGACCACATTATCCGTAGCTCCTTCTATATCCAATATCTCTGTAGACAGAGCGTCAATTGCTTCCAGTACCTCTGGTTCCCCACTTATAGTAACCTCTCCAGGTTTTACTTCTTCTCCCATGACTACAAAACCCTCGGCAGGCTCTCCAGTTATTATAGGGTCTACACTAACATTTTTATTGGGATAGACGGTTACAATGCAGTATTCTGGAAGAATGGTAATGAAATCTGAATCTAAGATTTCATCATTATCATCTAGAAGTTGAACCATTAATGAGCGTTCTATTTTTTTGTCCTTGTCTCCCATAGATATAGAGATCTGGGCATAGGCAGCGGTGTGAATTAAGGATTCAGGACCCCTCACCTCAATAAACCTAGGATTGATTTCATAAAGCCGCTTACCCAATTCCAGGTTGTCCTTATCAGCTGCCTTCGGAAGAACTGGAACTGTTTTAGAAAGTCTTCGCTCTACATTGATCTTTATATTAGGTACCGATTTTCTTTCAATATTACCAGGCAAACCCTGTATTTCAACATCAATACTCTGCTCACCTGTCTTATTTACGTCTGATAAATCAACTACAGCTACAATTTTGCTCTTGTCCACATATTGAATAGCGCTTCCTTTAGCCCGAATATCAAAGCTGTAGGTATCAGGTAGTTCTGATGATATCATTAACCCATTTTCTGATAGTTTTTGCTGATTCTCTATCCTAATAGGGATCTCTCTAAAACTCATATCCCTAACAGGATCCCGGTTACTTGGAGTCATACCCCATAATATAAGGGCAATTATTATGGATATAACTTTTAAGGTTGTATTTCTCTCAAAAAATCTAGTCATTTTTGGACCTCCTTTTTAAGAAACTAAAAGGCCCCATATCAGTTTCTGGAGAGTATATTGACTCCAAAACACTTTTCAAGCCATCTATATCCAGATAACGTGTCAGTTTGCCACCACTAGCCATGGATATTACACCCGTCTCTTCAGACACGATTATAGACAGGGCATCTGAACTCTCTGATATCCCTAGTGCTGCCCGATGTCGTGTCCCTAATTGCTTGCTCAAATTAGGGTTTTCTGTTAGTGGAAGGAAGCATCCAGCTGCGGCAATTCTATCTCCTCGGATTACAACAGCACCATCGTGTAATGGTGTATTAGGGATGAAAATGTTTTCTAGCAATTCCTTGGTTAGTCGTGCATCAACCCAAATTCCAGTTTCTATTATTTCGCTTATTCCTGTCTGTTTTTCTATTACTATAAGGGCGCCGGTTCTTGTTTTAGACATATTGGCTACAGCGGTTGCTATCCCATCTACAATACTTATGGCATCCCTATCCTTATCATCTCGAATCAAAAGAGATCTATCAAAGATACGGCCTCTTCCAATCTGTTCCAATGCCCGCCTAATCTCAGGATGAAAAACAATTACCCCCGCGGTAATACCAAAATTAATGGTATTCTCTAAAATCCATGCTATAGTATTAAGTCTTAGACCTTTGCTTATAAAGTATATAAAAAATATGAAAATCAAGCCCTTAAGTACTTGCTCCGCTCTTGTTTTTCTAATGAGTAGAAGAAGCTGGTACATTACGAAGGCCACAATAATAATATCTATAACATGTTGTATGACATAGGGAAACTGCAAATAAGGCTCCAATCGTTGAAGCAAATCAGATATCATTGCCCACATACTTCCACCCCCACTTCGGTAAACGGTTAAGCTTTTGTATTATTAATAATTATAACACTTTTACATAGGGTTTTACCATAGTTAGTGCAAAAATTATGTTTATATCCTATAGCATTATTCACGTATCCTTGAAATTTAAAGAATTTACATGATTACCGGTACAAACTGATTACAATTATTGCACCTACCATTACTAATTCCCATAGCATCTACCCTATAATAGTCCCTATTGATTAATAATTCATCACATATATGGCAGTAGGAGTTGATATCTATTCCCTGTAGATTTCCTAAGTATACATAGTTGAGATATCTGTCTGCCAGCTTTTTTAATGATAGCATAGTTTCTATTAGAGTCGTCGGTCTATCCATCTTATAATTTGGATAATAACGAGAAAGATGCAAAGGAATGTTGGGATCTATTCTCTTTATCCATTGAAACATATTCTCCATTAATTCAGCATCATCGTTAAGATCACCAATAACCAGGGTAGTCAGCTCTATATGACATTTTTTTGCTGCTATTTTTACAGTCCTTTTTATAGGATTCAGGCTTCCACCACAAATTTCTTTATAGTATCGGGGATTAAAACCCTTTACATCAATATTCATAGCATCTATCAATGGTAGTATTTTTTCAAGAGGCTCTGGCATAATATAACCATTGGTAATCAACACAATCTTTAAATTATAGTCCTTTGCCAAGGTTGCTGTATCAAAAATATATTCATAGTTTATAATAGGTTCATTGTAGGTGAAAGCGATACCTATGCTATTATGTTTTTTAGCTATGGCTATTAGTTCCTCAGGCGAAATAAACCTAGTACTGCCTTCTTGATGTGCAATATGCCAGTTTTGACAAAATGAACATTTTAGGTTACACCAAAGGCCACCCACAGATAGAATATCAGTGCCTGGATAAAAGTGATATAAGGGTTTTTTCTCTATAGGATCCATTGCTATGGCAGATATTCGCCCATAACCTGTAGCAATTAGTCTATCATCCTGGTTCACTCTCACATGACAGGTGCCCGCTTCCCCTTCTTTTATCAAGCAGAGATTGGGACATAGTCTACAGCCCAATCCTTCCTCTTTTTTTGAATAAAATAGTGCTTCTTTCACTGGTGCCTAATCACCTCAAATCTTTTCATTTTGTAGGGTTCATCTTCTTTAATTCCTGCCTTTTCTAAGGCTATGGCTACCTGCTCTCTTGGATTATTGATACCTTCTAAATTAGGGAGAAGTAGCCCATTTCTTGAACCACAACTTACTATGACACCATACATCTTTACATTAAGTTGATCCATTGACTGGATAGCTTCTGGTTTCTTTAACACATCTACGGAATATACTAGGCTATCGAGTTCTTCTTCCTCTACAGGTAGAAATCTTGGATCCCTTGTCCCAGCACTTATAGCATTATGAATAATCTCTTCAGCAATACTACTTCTGGCAGGCTCCATGGTCCCTATACACCCCCGGAGTTGACCATGTTGCTTTATGGTTACAAAAATACCTGCCCGATCTTCTAGCATAGCTTTTGGTAATTCCTTATCTATGGCTTTCACCCTACCATGTCGGATGTACTCTTCTATTGACTGCCTCGCCAACCTAACATATGCATCCTCATTTTCTCTTAGCTTCTTTATTTCCAAGTCCTTATCTCTTAGTAGATTATCCATTAACAAACGAGAATTATCTGCTTGCCCAGGGTCAAAGGATGCTACACAGTAACCAACTCCGAAAGGCCCCTCATAAGACAAGATTTTCGAGCTAAAGGCTTGTCCTTCTAAAGCTCCCATAGCCATGATAATGGAACGCAGTCCACATTCTGCACCTTCTTCTATCAACTGGGGATCAAGCTTTAATAGACCTTCAACATCCCCTTCTCTTATCAAGGAAACAATTTCTTTATCCAATTTTTCACCTGCGGGATGATAACCATATGGTCCATCCTCCTTCAAGCGGTGGGATAGGTCCCCACTAGCAATAATTATAACATTTTCATCTTGGCTTTCTATAGCTTTTTTCATGGCTATCCCAAAAGCATATAATTGATGAAAGGGTAATTGTGAGATGCCCATGGTAACCAGTTTATAGTTAGAATATTGTTGGTTGATAAAGTATAGAGGAACTAAAACTCCCCAGTCTAAAAGGCTGTCTATATCATATGTAGAGCACATGATGTCATCTAATTCAATAGCTAGAACATCCATCTTCTGAGCTTCATAAATGATCCCTTTAATTAGAGATTGGTTGCAATGAAAGCCCATAGAGATTTTGGGTACACCAAACCATGAGAAATCCCCCTTGAGCATGGCTTCTGACCTTATTCCAATCCCATCAGAAAATACTGGACCATGAGGACTTATTACTACAATGGTATCGGGTTTCTTGTCCTGTATTTCTAGGCTAACTGTCTCCATAGATTCAACTGTTGCCTGCGCCTTTCCCTCTTGGTCTTTTCCTATTTCTTCAATAATTATTGGTGGATGAGGGGTTAAGTATATACCTGTAATTTTTCCCATTTAATGATTTCCTTTCTATTTAATAGTATACAAAATAATTGAAGGGCAGCAGTATCTCTATAGCCGTGAATTAGAGCTTTTCCATATAGAGTATGAAACTTAAGAGCCCGATAAATAGCTTATAATACCACAATAGATAGCCCAAGCCACCTCTTCTTGATAATCATCAGTAGTCAGTAAGGTTTCTTCCTGTGGATTTGACAAAAAACCACATTCTACTAACACCGAAGGACTTTGAACTGCTTTTAGAATTAGAAAGCTATCCGAAGCTTTTATCTCCCGCTTATTCCCCCTGTTCAATACACGAATCAATTGCTCTTGAATGGATTGGGCTAGTCGCTTACCTTCTTCACTACCCTTCATGTAGAAGGTCTGAGCACCAAAATATTGGGGCTGTCCAAACTGATTTAGATGTATACTAATAACCATATCTGGATTCGCTTTTTCTAGAATTTCCACTCTTCTTGACATGTCTTGCCTTTTCCTGGAGCCGGTATAGTCCTTATCATATAGGCCTTCATCGCTTTTTCGTGTCATTACCACTTTTGCGCCTTCATTTTCTAAATAGGTCTGAAGCTTTTTTGCAATTCTTAAGTTGATTTCATCTTCCCGTACTCCACTTTTGCTGACAGCACCTGGGTCAATACCCCCATGTCCTGCATCAATAGCAACGGTTACCCCATAAGCTGGAGAACCGAAAGTCGATAAAGCTTTTTCATTCTTATATCTTACCACATATAAGCTGGCTATAGCCACACCAATTATTATCCAGACTACAAAAAGCCGTCTCCTACTGATAAAATACACTTTCATATGTGCTACCCCCAAGACTATTTTCTCCACTATAACTATTTATGTCACTTATAAAATATTCCTTTGGGGGCTTGACCTATGCATCCTTTACCATTTTCATCTTATCATATTTGGGACAATAATTCTAAAATAATGAGAGAAGGAACTGCTTGTATTAAGCAGTTCCTAAAATAACCCTTATTTTATGTTCAAGCTCTTTATCTGTAAGCATTATTGATTTATCTTCGACTTCTACATCATCCAACCATAGTTTCCTGACCCCCCTATTCACCCTTTCAGGGTTATCCACTCTAATTCTATAGATGCTACTTTTATATCTGTAGACCATATCAAATCCTTCCCAATGGTTGGGTATACAAGGATCTATATGGAGTCTCCCATCTCTTAGCTTTAAACCAAGAATCCATTCAACTCCCACCCGATACATCCAAGCCGCTGAGCCAGTATACCAGGTCCATCCTCCTCGTCCAACATGGGGCTCTACGGTATATACATCTGCAGCCATAACATAGGGCTCCACTTTATATTTGTTTATCTCAATCCATGTTTGACTGTGATTAATAGGATTGATCATATTGAAAAACTCCCACGCCTTGTTTCCATCCCCCATCATTGCCTTGGCGAGTATGGTCCATACGGCTGCATGGGTATATTGACCGCCATTTTCCCGTACCCCTGGAACATAACCTTTTATATAACCTGGTTCTAAAGCAGCCTTATGGAAAGGAGGGGTTAATAGTTGTATTATACCCTCTTCTCTTCGTACTAAATGATTTTCCATGGCTCCTATAGCAATCTTTGTTCGAGATGGATCTCCAGCACCTGATATTATAGCCCAGGATTGAGATATTGCATCAATCTGACATTCCTCATTTTGTTCAGATCCAAGAGGAGTTCCATCATCGAAGTATGCCCTTCGATACCATCCTCCATCCCATCCATTCCTATTAATTGCTTCCTTTAACTTTTCCGCTACTTCTAGATATCTCTTTGCATTTTCTAAATCATTACGTTGCCTGCATATTGGAATAAATCTATCTAGGACAGTATACAAAAACCAGCCTAGCCACACGCTTTCTCCTCGACCCTCAATACCAACCTTGTCCATTCCATCATTCCAATCCCCTCCACCCATTAATGGTAATCCATGCTGACCAAAGGATAGGGATTTCTCTATTGCTCTTATACAATGTTCATAGATACTTGCTGTGTCTTCAGATATCCCAGGCGTATTGTATCTATCCTCTTCATCTTCTCTTAATGGTTGGTCTACTAAATAGTGGGTTTTTTCATCCAATATACTCCAATCACCTGTTCCCATAATATAATCTGCTGTAACGTAGGGCAGGAATAGGAGATCATCAGTGATTCTAGTCCTAATCCCCCTGTGAGGAGGATGCCACCAGTGTTGGACATCTCCTTCTGTAAATTGATGTTCACTACTAAGGAGAATCTGCTCTTTCATCCTGCTGGGATCACTATATACCAAAGCTAGAACATCCTGCAGTTGATCTCGGAATCCAAAAGCTCCTCCTGCTTGATAAAATCCTGTTCTAGCCATGATCCGGCTGCTGAGAGTTTGATATAGTAACCATCTATTTAACATAATATTCATAGACTCATCGGGAGTTGTAACCTCTATTGTCCTTAGCTTGTCATCCCAAGCTTTCTTAACCCTTTCTAATGCTTTATGTGCTTCTTCAACATTGGTATAATCTTTTATGATACTTTTAATCTCTTCCTCATTCTCCCCCTGTCCTAGAACAAAGATTACATCCTCTTCTTGGCCTGGCTGAATATCCAAAGTTACTTGTATAACCCCACAAGGGTCTAATCCCGAACCAACCCTTCCGGATAAAGCTTCTCTCTTGAGGGCTAATGGTGTCTCCATAGAGCCATTTCTTCCAATAAATTCAGTCCGATCCCCTGTTATTCCGGCACATGACCTGTTAGATGCGATGAAGGCAATCTTTCCTTGAAATTCTTCGTTGTAGGGATTAAGGGCAAAGATAGCGTTTAATTCCTTATCCTCCATGGTGGTGATAAACTGATTGCTTGGAATAGGATTTACTCCGCACACCCATTCCACATAAAAAGTCAAAGAAATTCTCCTTGTCCTTTGGGAATTATTATCTAGTTGTATGTGGTAGTACTTTATCGGCTGATCAGGACTTACAAACATAATCTGTCTCTGTTTTAGACGTTTTCTATCATGCTCAAAGACAGAATAACCCTGGCCATGCCTTATGATGTATTCTCCTGAACTACGGATAGGTCCAGGAGTAATAGACCAAATAACTCCTGTATCTTCATCTCGTATATAAACTGCTTCACCAGGGGGGTCCACAATAGGATCATTAGACCACGGTGTAAGTTTATTCTCCCGGCTATTGCCATACCAAGTATAGCCTGCCCCAGACTCGGTAACTAAAAATCCAAATTCTTCGTTGGACACAATATTACTCCAAGGCATAGGTGTGGTTATATTATTAGTAAGCCTAATCACATATTCCCTGCCATCGGAGCTAAAGCCACCAATATTATTAAAGAACACAAGCTTTGGCTCCTTTTTTACCGGATACTCAAATTCTTCTTCCAAATTATCATACTCTTTCTCTTTAATATCAGGAAGGTCTTTCTCAGTATCTAAACTCTCAATTTGAGAAGCCAATGAACCACGCTGTCCATCAATTATTATCCTTGATGCATAAACTAAAAGATTTACGTCCTCCTCTGACATCAAGCTGACTGACAATAAGTATACACCACCAGGTTTATCTTGTAGTTCTCTTAAATGACTAATGGTGAGTAACTCCCTGATCCCTTCTTGTACAGGCTGCTCATAGCTATTGCCGTATTCATTTAGTATTACCAGATCTACATATATCCCCTTAAGCCGCCAATACTCATGGATGGATATCATTTGCTTAACTATTTCCAATTGATCTATAGCGCTTACTCGTATAGTAACTATTGGCAAGTCACCTGAAATTCCATAGGTCCATAGCCCGCTTTGTCCCTTATTGTTTTCTACAGATTCCAAAATGGATCTTCTAGTTGGACTAGTATAGATAATATATGAAAGTAACTTTTGATATAAATTGACCTCAGAAGATGAGATGTTCAGATATCTCATTTCAACTTGACTATGGGTCCAGGCTAATTCAAAGGCTCTGGATATGACAGCTCTGTTCTGATAATCCCTAGCCAGACTTATAGCTTCATCCCTTGTATCTGCAATAGCCACTACATAGGACAATTTTGCTGCTTCCCCTGGGTCTATGCTTACCCGCTGTCTAAGGCTCATTATAGAATCTAATACGGCGCCTATAGTATTACTAAGAGGCTGGTCCGAATCCATAGCCCTAGGATTACTTAAGTTTCGACCACGACCTATAAATTTGGCCCTATCAGTCTCGTATTGTATTGTGCTTACAGCATTACCCTCAGTAACAAGGCAATGGGCCAGCCACATCTGCTTTTGCTCTTTTCTTCTAGGTCGCCTAGTCATAAGTAGTATATCGTGTTCTTCGACAAATTCAGTCTCTACAAAGAGATTCACAAAAGCAGGATGAGCACCATCATCCTGCTGAAATGCCAGTATTGGCTCAA
This sequence comes from Clostridiales bacterium, assembly GCA_012518075.1. Classification (GTDB taxonomy): domain Bacteria; phylum Bacillota; class Clostridia; order Caldicoprobacterales; family UBA3941; genus JAAYTG01. The sequence continues at coordinate 33,482 of JAAYTG010000025.1, forward strand.
AATAGCTGGTTACTTCTAATACCCTATTATGCTTACTATGATTACTTAGAGAAATCTTTCTAATCTCTACATTATGCTCTGGAGAGACTACAACTTCTGTCTTTGTCTCTATGTTACCGTCCTTTCGACTAAAAATTGCTTTATCTGCCTCAAAAACAACTTCATATTTTTCGCCAGCATCTAGGCAGGGCTGATAGGCAGATGACCAATAATGATTGGAGTTGAGATTTTTAATATAGAAAAACATACCCCAGTTGTCTCTGGTTACATCTTCTCGCCAGCGATTAATTCCTAACCCCTTATATTGACTAAATCCACCTCCACTGTTGGTTACAATGGTTGAATAAAAGTTATTTGATAAAACACATACCTCGGGTATAGGAGTATGGGCCGTATCAATAATATGTCTAGCTTGAATTTCATGGAAGCTTTTCTTTTCTGTATCTATATCCATAATCTCGTGATCAGCCTTGTAATCCTTGATTAGGATTTCTTTTTGTGGGATCCTTTCTTGGAGCAATAACTCCGTAGCTTTTACCATTGGTAGAGCATGAAAACGCTCTTGCATAATATTGTTGTTTAAATAGTTGTTGAGAGCCAAAAAGATCATTCCCTGATGATGAACCATATAGGTCTTAACGATCATGCTCTTTCTTTTATGAGGAACTCTCTCAGGGGTATAATCAATGGATTCATACATGCCATAATTACCCTGCATGCCTTCAGCTACCAGATTCTCTATATTCTTCATAGTAGCTAAAGGATCTATAGTTAATGCCATAATTGAAGCGTATGGTGACACCACAATATCCTTTATTAAGCCCGTCTTGAGCCCTAGTTTAGGTACACCAAAGGCTTTATACTGATAGTTGAGTTTAAGGTCAAATGCATAAAAGGCTGACTCGGAAACTCCCCAAGGGACATGCCTTTGATCGCCATACTGTTTTTGCCCTTTTATAACTGTCTGATAGGTTTCATTCCACAAGGTATTATTATAGTTTTTCATTATAAGCAGAGGCATTAGATACTCAAACATGGTTCCACCCCAGGATAGCAAGCATCTGGAATCCCCTACTAATGTCAGTGAACGTGCTAGTTTAAACCAATGCTTTTGGGGAATATCCCCTTTTGCGATAGCTATAAAGCTTGTTTGTCGCGCTTCTGAAGCCAATAGATCATAATGAACATCCTGCAACTCATCGGCCTCAATATCATAACCTATAGAAAATAGCTCCTTTTTTTCATCGTATAAGGCACCAAAGTCCATTTTATGGAATATTTCCTCTATCCAAGCTACTAGTCTTTTGATTCTTTTAGCAATTTTCCGGGCTTCCATATGGGATTCACCCAAGGCTATCTCAAGTTGCTTGAGCCAGCTTGTAATTTCCTGATATTGCTTTTCAGATGGTCTAGTTCGACGCAAAGATAATATTACTTTGGACAAGTTATCTAAAATATCATTGTAATCATCTAGAATTCTCTTGAAGGAAAAATCCCTATTTAAGCTATCCATCAGTTTATGAAAGTTTTCCTTTATCTCTTCAGATAAGCCGTTTTCGCCTAAAATACTCTTGGGAGTCTCTAACAATAGGTCCACCCAGGGGGCAACTTCTTCAATTTCATTTTTAAACTCTTCTATCTGCCTATCGGTATAATCGCCGATTTCATCTAATTGATTCAATGTAAGTTTCCATTCAGTTAAAGTAACTGTCTCCCTTGCCTCCAACATCCTTATAAGAGATGGTATTGATCGACCTTTTTTTTCGAAATCTAATATTATACTATCTTTGAGTCCTAAGATCATCTCCCTGCCTATTAATGGTCTTGACAATAACTCATTTATACCTTGTTTAAGTAATATCAAGTAGCAGGCTAGATTTCCACTATCTACCGATGAGACGTATCGTGGTTTTAAGGGCTGGAGAGTTAAGGTATCATACCAATTATAGAAATGACCTTTCCAAGTCTCCAGTTTCCTTAGGCTCTTAAAAGTATTCTCCAACCTGTCCAATACATTGGAGCTGCTAATATAACCTAAATCCCGGGCTGATAGAGTAGCAACCAAAGCGATGCCTATATTGGTAGGTGAAGTCCTGTGAGCTAATCCTATCTTAGGCTCCTCCTGATAATTGTCAGGAGGCAACCAGTTGTCCTGACTGCTTACAAATTCATCGAAGTATTTCCATGTGTTTCTACCGATCATGCGTAATTTGTGTATTTGTTCTTCCGATAATTCAGGTGTTTCTTTATATTTGGGCTGACTAATCCTGTGAGCTATTAGGGGGGACAAAAGCCAAATAATAGATATTGTAAGGGGAATAAGAAGACTAGAACTTCTTAAGAGCACTACCCAAATAAAAAATCCCACTGCTACAATCATGGCCGGTAACATCTTCTTCCAATAGTCCTCTAATGATCCCTTAAATCTCCTATCAGTATCCGCAGCAGTTACCCATTCCAATAAGTTTTTCCGAGTAAAGAACACCCTAACAAGAGTCCGAACTATGGCATCAGTCATCAAGTAGGCCTGATGAGCAAGAAAAACAAAAGTCAGTATTATCTGCATTGCCAAATTTTTAGTATCATGGAGTATGTCAATCGGGGACTGCTTGTAGGATCCCATTCTACCGATCAAAGAACTCACTAGATCCATCAGTAATGGCAATGCCAAAGTAATAGAGAATATGCCTAGCCAAAACCAATCGGATCTTGGCAATACTGTCAAGCCGAGGGTTAATAATAGAAATAGTGATGGTGATAATAGACTCCTTCGTAAATTATCGAATACTTTCCATTTAGACATGATTGTCAAAGGGTTATTTACTTTTTCCTTCTTAAAGTTGAACACACGCGAAGACATCCATGGGATAAGTTGCCAATCTCCCCTTACCCACCTATGGAGTCTCATGGCGTAGGAAATATAGTTAGAGGGGTAGCCATCTATCAACTGGATATCAGTGACCAATCCCGCTCTGATATAGGAGCCCTCCAATAGATCATGGCTTAATACACTATTTTCAGGGATAGCCTCCCTTAGCACATCATTAAAGACATCTACATCATAAATGCCTTTTCCAGTAAAAATCCCTTCACAAAATAGATCTTGATAGACATCAGAAACGGCAGTAGTATAGGGATCTACCCCAGTTTGTCCTGAAAAAGTCAAGGCAAATGAAGAGCGACTAGCACTATCCACTGCTACTTCAATTCTAGGCTGTAATAATCCATAGCCTTCTACTACCCTATTTAAAGATTCATCTACTATAGGACGATTTAAAGGATGAGCAAGGGTACCAATGAGACGCTTGGCTGCATCTCTTGGAAGATTGGTATCAGCATCCAAAGTAATAACATACTTTACTTTTGGCAAAATGGAAAGATCACCAACTTGTGTTGAAAAGTGTGTATTATCATTGCCTCTTAGAAGACTGGTAAATTCAACTAGAGCTCCTCTTTTTCTCTCCCAACCCATCCATGATTCCTGAGCTTCATTCCATTGTCTATGACGATGAAAGAAGTAGAAAATACCCTCACCATTACGCTGATATCTTTGGTTCAACTCATTTACAGCTTTGCCTGCTGCATTTATTATGGCCTCATCATCAGCTTCTCTTTCATTCTTCGAATCTTTAAAGTCTCCCAGCAAAGCAAAATGAATATTCTCTTCTTGGTTTGCTAAATAGAACACCTCCATTTGTTCTATAAGTTCCCATACCCTCTTTTCGCTGGATAAGAGAGTGGGTATGACCACCATGGTACGGTATTCTTCTGGTATCCCATCTTTTAATTCCAGTTTCGCCAAATAACATGGTGATATAAGCCTGGGAACAATCCAATGCATTAATCCTACTGTCAAGCTGATAACAGGAACCAGGAGAACAATTCCTGACAGTATTAATAAAAGTATACTTTGCTCAGGATCCAATTTGTATAGGTAATTTATCATAAGACTCATAGTTACAAGAACAATTAATCCAATTGAGCCTAAATAAAAACTGGTAGAATAATCCTTAAGGAATCCATTGCTTCCAGATTTATCCCCTAACTGAGCTTTAAGCTGGGGTCTACCATCCCCCACCAAATAATAACCCACATGCCCTTTTCTTATATCCTCTTCTGACGAGGCCATTGCTTTGGAGGCACATTCAATGGCTATTTCAGCTACTTCAAACTCACTAACTTTATATTTTTTCGCCACCTTGACAAGTTCATTCCTATAATAATTCCGGGAAGCAAATTCCATTTGAGGATAAAAACCTGAAGGGTCTTCATTTAGAATTTCTTCTAATAGGCTTAAATACTCAAAGAAATCTTCCCATCTAATGGATAAGAGATGTTTTAGGCTGATAATGGAATTCCCTATGGAAACTTGGTAAGAAGCCTGTATTTGATGTTCCTCCTGTATAATTTCATCAATATTTGTACCTTGTAGGGCAAGCTTTCCATCCAGCCAAGTCATCAAAGATGCGCTTTTATTTCCACTATTGCGAAAAGTCCGCAACATGGCTTCTGTATAGGAAGGGGACATATAGCCATGAATTCTATCGTGTTCCATAATAAGTCCTTGTAACTTATCCTTTGAACTGTCTATCTTTTGCAGAAGTAAGGTCCCCCATTTATGTCCGTCATTCTTTTCTTTTTGCAATTTTGCAATATGTACTGCAATGCTTCTAATTTTCTTGATTAGGGCAATTTTGATCATTAAAGGAACAACCCATAATTCACCACTATTTAGGGGAGTGATAGATTGGTATTCTTTCAAGAAATCAATTAGGATCTTCTCGTCCAATTGTCCGTTATTATAAACAACAATTTCCTCAGCGATAGCGTAAATCCTAGGTATTCCTGAGTCAAGCATGGGTAGTTCTCGCATATTATTAGGAAGTTGCTGTTGGATTTGCTTAGATTGCTCTTCCACCATATAAAAGTTGTCCAATAACCATTCTGCTGCAGGTATCACCTTTTGTTTGGCCTTAACCTGCTCATTAATCTTTTTGTAGGCATCAAGTAAAACTTGACTATTCCTCTCAATATCTAGTAAGTCCCGTCTTACTGATCTTTTGTATTCCACTTTTTTATGTTTATCGGCTAGATACTTTGCCTGAGAATAGAGATCGTGTTTTTCTGTCATTATATTCCTCCCCTTTGCATGGTAAGAATCTATTGCTTCTTAAAGTATCTTGAAAATATAAATTCTAAAAAGTCTTTGTTCTATTAAGTATTAGCAATTTCAACAGTTTGAATACATGCAAAGGTAGGAATGAGAAAATCCTCACTTTATCAAAGTGAGGACTCTTTCATCGATGGGAACTAGGTATCCTAGGATTCCACCTACTAATATAGATATAATGCCACTAATATTCATAGGGCTGGTAATTCCACTTAATAAAGTAGTAAAAAAATTATTCATGCTTGTTCGAGGAATTCCATAGGCGCTAATCCTATCCGTTATATTCATTACAATGCTCATCCGTTGGACTATCCATAGTGCCATTAGGTCTATAGAAACTAACAATAATCCAGTAGTAATAAGCCCTGCACTAATCCACAAGAGTAATTGCTTCCAGTCTGCCAGAGTCAAATACATTAATAGAATAATGACTAAACAAGTTGCACATATTATCCATGGAAACCATGTCATGAAAGTAATTGCATTTCGGACTCCCCATAAAAGATCAACGGACATAAAATCTTCTAGATTGACTTCATCGGGCAGAGGGTCAAACCAAAACTGCACTAATCTAGTTCTCTCTTGATAGGATCTACTATCGTCCAAAATGTCTACTACTTGTTTTTTTAGATCATGGAAAGGGATAGTAGGGGTGTCACTTCTTCTTCCTTTTGCAAAGACATAAAAATTGTCTAATAAGTTATTAATGTTCTCTTCTAGCCAGTCTTCAGATATTGCTTTATCCAGGTAGGGTATACTATCCTGTCCATTAGGTAAGCTTTTATTAACCATTCGGAACATAAGCTGCCGTACCTGGGCATATGCTCCCTGACTTTTTAATATTTTTACTAAAAATGTTGGCTGAAGAATAGTCCTATTCAGTATAAACCCCAAATAAATACCTAGGAGGTTTATAGTAAAAAGTACTAATAGGACAGCCAAAGCTAACATCCTAAAACACTGCATCTTTGTTGTATACAAGACTAGATCATCCCCCTAGTATCTCCTTCACAATATTGATAAAATGAGAAAATGCTATAGCCGGCTCTTCCAAATCGTAATACCATCTTTTTACCCATTCTAATGATATGTAATTGCTGTATGAAGCTTCCTTCAAAATGTTGAGTGCCTGCTTTACAGGGATGTCGCCCTGACCCAATAGGCAATATTTATTTTTTCCATCAAGAAAAATGGAGTCCTTAATATGAACATGGCGTATGTATTCTTTGAGTCTTGAATAGGTTTCCTCTACTGGTTCATTATAATATCTATAAGGATGATGTATGTCCCACAAAACACCTATCCAAGGATGATTCACTTCCAACATTAAATCTAGCATTACCTTAGAGTCTGCATAGACCCCATTGCTCTCAATAAGAACCGTAACCTGTCTATCTTTAGCGTAATTTCCCAATTCAAGCAACATTTGAGCCACCTGTGCTTTATTTACATTTTGATCTGGTTGTGGATCCCTATCTCCTAATACTCTAATATAGGGAACACCCAAATTAGCAGCTGCATCAATATACTCCTTGCCCTCTTTTAGATATCTATCTTGATTTTCATCAAATAAAAAGCAGGATGAAGTTAAGCATGAAATGTCAAGCCCTGTTCTTTTTAATTCTTTTTTCGTGGATTCAATATTTTCAGGCAAGAAAGGATCTAGTTTGGGAACATAAACCTCTTTTTCTATTCCTCTTATTTCAATCCCATCGTATCCTAAATCCTTGGCAGCAACCAGAATCTCCTTCCATGGCCACTCAGGGCATCCTAGGGTGGAAAAACTAATCTTCATAAATTTACCCCCTATCTAGTATTTCTATCATTTTATCATTAATACATTATCTTTAAAAGGATTTGTTGATTATTAAGCTAAAATGAACTATAATTCATAACTGGATTTGTTTATAGTAATTTATGTCGTTTGGAGGAAAGACAATGAAGTTAGGTATTGTAGGACTACCCAATGTTGGCAAAAGTACCCTTTTTAATGCTATTACCAAGGCTGGAGCCGATTCCGCCAATTATCCCTTTTGTACTATAGAACCCAATGTTGGTGTGGTCTCAGTTCCAGATGAGCGTCTGGGAAAGCTTAGAGTAATATATAACAGTGAAAGAACTGTTCCAACAACCATCGAGTTTGTTGACATAGCCGGATTAGTTCGGGGAGCTAGTCGAGGCGAAGGATTGGGTAATAAATTCTTATCTCATATCCGTGAGGTGGATGCCGTTGTTCATGTGGTTCGCTGCTTTGAAGATGAAAACATCACCCATGTGGATGGGGATATAGACCCTATAAGGGATATTGAAACCATCAATCTTGAGCTAATTTTTGCTGATTTAGATAGCTTGGAAAAAAGAATAATACGAACTCAAAAGATGGTCAAAACTGGAGAGAAACGCTATAAGGAAGAGTTAGCCCTTCTAGAAAAAATAAAAATCGGCTTGGAAAACAATATTCCCATTCGAAATATGGAGTTTGATAAAGATGAAAGAGTGATTGTGAAGGATCTCTTTCTATTAACCAGCAAACCGGTAATATATGCTGCAAACATTTCAGAAGAGGATATTGGCAAAGACTATAAAAACATCCCTATGGCAAAAAAGCTAGTGGATTTTGCTTCTAAAGAAGATTCTGAAGTGCTAGTGATATGTTCCAAGATTGAAGAGGAAATTGCCCAGCTAGATGCTGATGAGAGAAATATGTTTTTGAAGGAACTGGGCCTGGAGGAGTCAGGACTGGATCGTTTAATAAAAGCCTGTTATAGACTTCTGGGGCTTATTAGTTTTTTAACTGTTGGTCCCACTGAGGTAAGGGCATGGACTATAGTAGAAGGAACAAAGGCGCCTCAAGCGGCGGGTAAGATCCATACTGACTTTGAAAAAGGGTTCATACGAGCTGAAACCATAGCCTATGATGAACTAATTAAATTAGGATCCTACAACGCAGCCAAAGAAAATGGCTTAGTGCGGTCTGAGGGTAAGGATTATACGGTAAAGGATGGGGATGTAATTCTATTCCGCTTTAATGTGTAATGAATTAACCCAATTAAAATGCAGGTGCCTCTTTAATTGGCACCTGCATTTTTCACATCTTTTTACCTCTAAATCAATTGCTCCATTTTTCCCACTAAAGTAGCAAAAGTTTCCAAGGCTTGGTCTACTGGCTCAGGCGAAGTCATATCTACTCCAGCTTTTTTCAAGAGCTCGATAGGATAATCTGATCCACCACTGGATAAGAAATCTAGATAACGCTCTACCGCCGGCTGTCCTTGGTCTAAAATTTGTCTTGCTAAAGCTGCTGCTGCAGCAAAGCCAGTAGCATACTTATATACATAAAATGATGAATAAAAGTGAGGGATTCTTGCCCATTCTAATGCTATCTCTTCATCGATTACCATCTCAGGCCCATAATACTTAAGGTTTAAGTTATAGTAGATCTCAGACAAACTGTCCACCGTTAATGGTTCTCCTCTTTCAGCCATGCTATGTACTATCCTTTCAAACTCTGAAAACATGGTTTGCCGGTATACAGTGCCCCTAAACTGCTCTAAGTAGTGGTTGAGCACATATGCTTTTTGTTGATCATCTTCAAGGGTTTCTAGGAGGTAGTTTGTCAATAAAATCTCATTCAATGTTGAGGCTACTTCAGCAACAAATATCTTATAGTTAGCGGATATATATGGTTGCTTTTTGTTTGACAGGTAGCTGTGGATAGCATGACCCATCTCATGAGCTAAGGTAAACACATTATTGACATTTTCTTGGTAATTAAGTAATACATAAGGATGGGTATCATAGCAGCCCCATGAGTAGGCTCCGCTAGTCTTGCCTTGATTTTCTAATACATCAATCCATCCACTATTGTAGCCTTCCTTTAAAATGTTGAGATACTTATCACCTAAAGGCTCGAGACCCTTAGCAACCATCTCCTTTGCCTGACTATAGGGAATCTGCATCTCTATATCCTGGATAATAGGGACATACAGGTCATACATATGAAGTTCATCTAGCTTTAAGGCCTTTTTGCGAATGGATACATATCTATGAAGTGCATCCATGTTTTCTTCTACAGCCTTAATTAGATTATCATATACGCTTATAGGAATATTATCTCCATGAAGGGCCATTTCTAGAGTAGAGGGATAATTCCGTATCTTGCTAAAGAAAAGATCTTTCTTAATAGAATAGTTAAAGGTTGTTGCTATAGTATTCTTTTGCTTGCCGTATGTCTCATATAAGGCCTTAAAGGCTTGCTTTCTAACCTTCCGTTCCTTGCTCTCCAGAAACTGTATATATCTTCCATGGGTTAGCTCCACTTCTTGTCCATCTTCGTTAGTGATATAGGGGAAGCGCATATCTGCATCGTTAACCATACTAAATATATCTCCAGGCGCATTAGCCACTTCTCCGGCCATAGCCAGGATTTTCTCTTCCTTTTCGGACAGAATATGCTTTTTCTTTCTCATTAAATCCCCTAAAAAATGCTTGTAAGATTTCAATCCTTCTAAAGTGCTTATATATTCATTAAGTTTTTCTTCAGAGATTTCTAATATTTCGGGCACTAAAAAGGATATAGCACTATCATATTCTACCGCAAGTCCCTGGGCACGATCTAACAGGCCCTGGCTTTTGGTATTAGCATTATCCTGATCTTTTAGCATATGAGCATATACAAAGAGCTTCTCTACTTTCTCCATCAGACCTATATATATATTTAGTCCATGCAATAGGTCTTCTGCCGAGTTTGTTAATCTCCCCCTATATTCTTCTAAGGCAGGCAGATGTTCTTTTACCCATTTGTAATCCTCTTCCCATTTATTGATAGATGGATACATATCCTCTAGTCTCCATTTAAATTCACTGGGAATCTCATCTCTTTTTGGAAGCTTTCCTGCATTTGATTTCTTCATGTGTATAAGCGGAATAAAACCGCTTTACCTCCTTTCAACTTTTGGTTTTTTTATAGCCCCATAAATAAAATTCTATACAAGGTAAGAATATGGAATAGGACTTTAGTTAACTAACATATATATAATTATCAGTAATGGCTTTTATTAGTCCTTTAGTGCTATTATACATTAGGAGTGGATATAATGAAAAAGAATTTTCTAATTTTTATCTTTCTTTTAATTCTAGTTATTATAATCCTAGGCTGCACCAAAAATCAGGTACTTGATCCTATCTACCATAGCACTGAGGAACCTAAGGCAAAAGTTCAACAAAAATCAACCTCTATTATTAATATGACTGACTTAGAGATAATAAAAAAAAGTTCTGACTATTTAAAGACTCA
>JAAYTG010000026.1 GCA_012518075.1 Clostridiales bacterium
GCTATAAAACTACCTTTGACAATATAATTATTAAGGTGCAAAAGGACTTGCATTTTATCAAGCCCTTTTGCACCTATGAATATGGTCAACTATTGACTATATTTATAGGTTTATTCTCTAAAAATGCCTTTAGATTACCTACAGCAATATCCATCAATCTTTCTCTGGCTTCCTTGGTTGCCCATGCAATATGGGGAGTAATTATACAATTCTTGGCCTTCAATAAGGGATTATCTGCCTTTATTGGCTCTGCTGACACTACATCAACAGCGGCTGCATACACCTTGCCTCTATTCAAGGCTTCTGCAAGATCCTCTTCTACTACCAAAGGACCCCTAGATGTGTTTATAATAATGACACCATCTTTCATTTTGTTTATGGTATCCTTATTAATAATCCCTCTGGTGCTGTCAAATAATGGACAGTGTAGGCTAATAACATGGGACTTGTTTAAAAGCTCGTCCAGGGGTACGTATTGCATTGTATCAGACTCTAGTTCTTTATTCTGGTACTGGTCATAGGCTAATACATTCATTCCTAGAGCTTGTGCGATCTTTCCGGTGGCTTGCCCAATCCTTCCATATCCAATTATCCCCATGGTTTTCCCTGCAAGCTCTATGAGTGGGTAATTCCAGAAACACCAATCATCATTATTGGTCCATTCTCCAGCTTTGACGGCTTGGCTATGTTCCCACACATGATGACAGATTTCTAATAATAGGGCAAAGACCATTTGTGCCACTGAAGTTGTTCCATATGTTGGGATGTTAGCTACAGGGATACCCTTTTCTTTTGCAGCCTTCACATCAACCACATCATATCCTGTAGCCAAAACTCCAACCCACTTAATGTTAGCTGCTTTTTCAAAGGTTTCTCTGGATAAAGGAGTCTTGTTGGTAAAAATAATGTCTGCATCTTCTATTCTTTCTATGACCTTATCGACAGGAGTACGATCATATACAGTTAACTCCCCCAATTCTCTAAGTCCATCCCAAGATAAATCCCCAGGATTTAAAGTATACCCATCCAAGACAACAATCTTCATTTTCTCACCCCTATAATTCTAGTTTAATCCATGCCTCGTCTAGGGTTCTCTTTGCATTTGCAATGACAACATCAGGGTCCTCATCCCCCCAAGGCTTAACTTCGAAACTAACTACAGGACGCTTTCCTTCTCCTAAGTAGCCGATTTCAAACAAGGCTTTTAGGAAGTCTACTAGTTCATCCACGTCATTCTCGCTATTATCGAATCCGAATCCTACATGGGTATCTCCAAATCCTTCGTATCCCTCTTTGATTACACAGTTCCCTATATGAATGTGCTTTATATAGTCCTTAATTGGAACCAAGGATTCCATATTAGTTTCATGTAATTGGGGTATATGACTCAGATCAGCCATAAGACCAAAGTTGTCATACTCGGCTGTTATATCTTCAGCAAAGCGCCTCGCAAGATCAGCTGGCCCAATTATAGACTTTTTATCTAGGTCATAGTCGAATATTTCCAAAATAACCGGCATATCACCCTTACTCTTTGCATGAGCACAAAGCTCCTTGGTTGATTTTACAAGCTGCTGATATGACTCTTCCTTGGTCTCTTCTTCATAAGTCCCTGACAAGAATGCAAAACCAGTAGCTCCTATTTCATAAGCCTCATCAATGCCTTCCTTTAGGGAATCCAGGGCAGCAAGCCTTTCTTCTTCATCAAGGTGATTGATATTCATACCAGTCGTTAGCATTCTTGGTTGCGAACCATATGCTACGCTCATATGTCCGGACTTTATCATTTTTGCAGCTTTCTCTCTTACACTTTTATCCTTTATCCAGGTAACCTCAACAATATCAAAGTAATTATCCGTCACAATTTTCTTAAGAGTTTCTAATATAGGACCTTCACCTTTCATTGTTTCAGGATAAGCCATAAAATGAATTAATCCAACTTTCATGTATTTCTTTAATGGTTCATTCATAAAAATCTCACTCCTAAACTAATATTATTCTATTTTTCACCCCTAGCTAACTTAACATGTGAGTCAGCCATTTCATAACCTGCTGCCTGAGCGCAAGCTGTGTTTAAATCTAGTGCTGTTACAACAGTTGCTGCAATTTCAGCCAACCTTAACACATTTCTATTGTCATCCACAGTTTCACCAAATCCGCCACAGCCTATTAGTTTAAGCGCCTCTTTTGCCGTCCCGAACATAGTTCCCCCGCCAATGGTAGCTAGTTCCATACAGGGTAATGATACCATAAAATGGAGGCCACCATCAAGAGCATCAGCCTGTACAAAGCTACTTGATGAAGATATCACCTGTGCTAGGTCCTGACCGGTTGCTGCAAAGAAAGCAGCTACGGCATTAGCAGCATTAACATTAAATCCGGATACGGTTCCACTAAGAGTCGAACCCAAGTAGCATTTATGGAACACCGTCTTCTCAACGCTCCGGCTGGTTGTGCCCTTCTTAAATACTGATGTAAGCACATCTTCTGGGATAAATACCTCTGTTTGAATTGATTTTCCTCGTCCATTCAATACGTTTATGTGGGCATTCTTTTTGTCAGTGCATAGGTTGCTGCTTATGGTGATAAGCTTCCATCCTTCCATTTTTGCAAGTATATATTTTGTTATCTCAGCAGAAGCTTTTGTTACACCATTCATTCCCATAGCATCGCCGGTCTTGAAAACAAGCCTTAGAAATACTTTTGTTCCTAATTGATATGTTTCAATCTCTTTAAGAACCACAAATGGATCGGGTACACAGGTCTGTAGTTCTTTAATAAAATCCTCATTGTCTTTTAACATATCACAAAAGTCTCTTGCTGCGTAAATATCAGGCGCTTCAATTAACGGAGCTCTGGTCATACCATCAAAATGAACCAATGTTTTTAGACCGCCGGACATGTTAATAGCTTTTAATCCACGCTGTACACCTGCTATTAATGCAGCTTCGTTTGTAGCAAGTGGAATATATACATCTTCATTGACATCTACATATTCCCCATCAATCTTTGCGGGCCCTACAACACCCATGGGAATAAGTCCTGCACCAATTTTGGATTCTATTCCTGTTAATATGGCTCCTTCTCCAGCCAAAGAAAACGTGTCTACATGGCTACTCTTGATAAGAGACAAGTCAGCACCTGTCTTTTTCTCTAAGAATTTGCTTCTGATTTCAGCAGCTTTTCTGCAGGCCTCAGCAAGCTTGTCAGGGTCGGAGTTATAGATTTCTTTGAATATTGTCGATTCTAGATGTTGAGTCTTTATTTTACCTTCATAGTAATCATTAAATATGCGATTTAGATCCATTCTTTTGCCATCCTTCCTCTATAATCTTTAATTTTCTTTATTTAAAAGTGTACTCAAGCTCTTTGCGTATTCCCCTACCTTATAAATCTTGTCAAGATCAATTCCAGTCTCAATACCCATTCTATGGAACATTTCAACCATTATTTCCGTTGCACAGTTTCCTTTTGCACCGGGTGCGTAAGGACAACCACCCAGCCCCCCTGCAGCACTATCAAATACAGTTATTCCAGCTTGTAAAGAGGCAAGGTTGTTTGCGTGCTCAAGACCAAAGTATTTGTGGTAATGCACAGCAAGACTGGCTTTTGTTAGTTTTGATAAAATCATTTTAGGTATCTTGTATGCTGATACTGGGTTTGCCATCCCGGTTGTATCTCCTAGAGATATTTCATAGGAACCAAAACTCTCCAGTGCCAAGGCTATATCTAATGCCTTCTTAGGATCCTGGTAGCCCTCTATTGGACAACCGAATACTGTAGCAATATATGATCTAATCTTAATACCCTTCTCTTTAGCAACTTTATTGATTTCTTCAATTTCTTTTAATGATTCAGATACTGTTCTATTTAGATTCTCCTTGTTATGACTTTCACTGGTACTCATTATAGTTACAACTTCATCAAGCCCGCATTCAATTGCTATTTCCAAACCTTTCATATTAGGAATCAGGGCATTATACACAACACCCGGCTTTTTATCAATATTTGCAAATACTTCCTTGGCATCGGCCATTTGAGGAACCCACTTAGGATGAACAAATGAGGTCACTTCTATTTTTTTACAACCAGCATCGCTTAGCATATTAACGAGTTTGATTTTTTTCTCAGTATCTATAAATTCTGGTTCTGGCTGAAGTCCATCACGAGGTCCCACTTCAAAAATCTCTACACTCTTTGGATAGCTAAAATTATCCACTAATCATACCTCCTAGTATTTATTGTACGCTCTCGAAAACTCGAAGAGCTTAATTTTAGTCTATTTCAAGGTTCGGCTTTTTAGCTTCACCCCTACTTTTTATTTAATTTGAGCTTTAAAATTTCCAGTTGTATTTACCATTGTTTTCACTATTTACTTAATATTACAGCTTAAAATCTAACGCATTTTCCTTCAAAATAAAATTATGTTAACTAAATCTTTTTTGGAGGTTTTGATATGTTACGTGATTGGCAACTTCATTTGGATTATCAGGATGGTCTACGACAGAAGCTAGCAATTCATCTACAAATAGAAAGAAGCAGGGTAAAAAGTCTAGATAAAGCTATCAACAAGCTTTATCTTCTAGATCTTGATAACCTGCTTCCCATAGTCAAGCCTTTATATCCTGATTGCGGCCGCCCAGCCAAAAATCAGCAAGGGATCATTCGATCTCTAATATTAATGCTTGAACTACGAGAATATTCTATCACAAAATGGGCTTTAAGGGTAAGGAATGATTTGCTTTTATTTGATATTTGTGGATTCGATTCTAATAATGCTCCCTCTGTTGCTTCATACTACGACCTCCTTGTTCGTCTCTGGATGGCATCTCATAAACAACAGGTTAGTAGAAAGCTTAAGCTAAAGCGCTTTGAATCGAA
>JAAYTG010000179.1 GCA_012518075.1 Clostridiales bacterium
ATAGGTAAAGGAATAGGTAAAGGAATAGGTAAAGGAAGGTGTTTGTTAATGGGGTTCAAATTATTTTCGTTTAAAGGAGGTACACATCCGCCTACTAATAAGCATTTTACCCAAAGCAAATCCATTGAGAGAGCAAAAATCCCTCTCTTGGTCTACATTCCACTTCAACAACACTTTGGTGCGCCTTGTGAAGCCGTGGTAAAGCCAGGTGATTATGTAAAAATGGGACAAATAATCGGACAGCAAAGAGGCTTTGTTAGTGCGGCAGTTCATTCCAGTGTGTCGGGTAGGGTTAAGTCTATAGCTCCATATGCCAGCCCAAAGGGAGACAGGGTAATGACAGTAGTTATTGAAAATGATGGTCTAGATACTTTGGACGAATCCATTACCCCAAGGGAGATTATGTCTCTTTCTCCCCAAGACATAAAAAGCATTATTTTAGATGCAGGTATTGTGGGGATGGGTGGTGCGCAATACCCAACTCATGTCAAGCTATCTCCACCTCCAGAGAAGGAAATAGACGCTATAATTTTAAATGGTGCAGAATGTGAGCCATATTTGACAGCCGATTACCGTTTGATGCTGGAACAGCCTGAAAAGATCATTGAAGGTTTAAAGCTAATAATGAGGGTGTTGGATGTAAAAACGGGATATATCGGCATTGAAGACAACAAACCCAAGGCCCTTTCTGCTATAGAAAAGGCAATAAGCGATGAATCAAATCTTAAAGCAATAGCCTTGAAAACCAAATATCCCCAAGGTGCTGAGAAACAATTGATTGAGGTAATAACTGGCCGACAAGTCCCTTCAGGTGGCCTACCTATAGATGTTGGGGTAGTAGTAAATAATGTGGCGACTGCTGCACAGATCTATGAAGCGGTTAAAACAGGTATGCCCCTTATAGAAAGAGTAGTCACGGTTACAGGTGAAGGGGTAAAAAACCCTAAAAATCTATTGGTAAGAATAGGAACTCTATTTAGCGAATTAGTAGAGGAATGTGGTGGTTTAACCTGCACTCCCAGCAAAGTTATTGCCGGAGGGCCAATGACAGGTGCGGCCCAGTATTCTCTAGAAGTACCAGTGACTAAAGGCACGTCAGGTATCTTGATCTTGTCCCATGAAGAGACAAAGGATGAGGAAGTATGGCCTTGTATCCGATGCGGAAAATGTTTACAAGCCTGTCCCATTCATCTGTTACCCCTAACTATTAATGCACATTCACTAAAAGGGAATTTTGAAGTTTGTGAAGAATTTAATGCATTGGATTGTATAGAATGTGGCTGCTGTGATTTTGTCTGCCCTTCAAAACGGCCTTTACTGCAATCTATTAGGCTGGCAAAAAGGGAAATCATTGATAAAGGCAAGAGAAGCGCTACAGGTAAATAGAATAAAAGAGCTGTATATTTATGTAAGAGGTTTGGAGGGAAAGAAATGGATAGTACTTTAACAGTTTCCTCATCACCCCATATAAGGTCTAAAGAATCAGTATCTAGAATAATGTTAGATGTGGTCATAGCACTGATTCCGGCTGCCATTGCAGCTGTAATAAGTTTTGGGTGGAGGGTGGCATTGGTAATAGCCGTGTCCGTTTTATCGGCGGTAATCACCGAGGCTCTAGTACAAAAGCTTATGAAAAGACCTGTTACCATTAAGGATTATAGTGCGGTAGTTACTGGTATCTTACTGGCATATAATTTGCCTCCCACTATTCCTTTATGGATTGCAGTCCTAGGTTCGGTTGTAGCTATTGTCCTTGTTAAGCAAATCTTTGGTGGAATAGGCCACAATTTTATGAATCCTGCACTGGCAGCACGGGCTATTTTGTTAGCTGCTTGGCCAACGGAGATGACTACATGGGAGTCATCCAATTTTGATGCCGTTAGCAATGCAACTAGTGGTGCTACTAGTAGTGCAACACCTTTGGCTATATTAAAAAGTGGAGAAGGGGTATGGGCAGAGCTGCCACCCCTATGGGATGTCTTTATAGGCAAAGTCGGTGGCTGTATTGGTGAGGTATCTGCCCTGGCACTATTAATAGGCGCAGGCTATCTTCTTATAAGACAGATAATAAGCTGGAGAATACCTGTTACATTTATAGCAACCGTAGCCCTATTGACCTGGGCATTTGGCGGAGATGGTTTATTTACTGGCCATGGAATATACCATATATTCTCAGGTGGTCTTATACTAGGAGCATTTTTTATGGCTACAGATTACTCCACTTCTCCTGTTACCCCCAAAGGACAGCTTATTATGGGAGTGGGCTGCGGTATTATAACGTCGGTTATTCGATTGGTAGGAGGTTATCCTGGAGGGGTATCCTACTCAATCTTGATTATGAACATAGCAACTCCGCTTATAGACAGGTATACAAGACCTCGAATATATGGGGAGGTGAAAGGCAATGTCTGATATTATAAAAACCGGATTAAGACTATTTATCATTACTGCTATAGCCGCCGTTTGTATGGGTATAACCAATCTAGCCACTAAAGGGCCTATAGAAGAGCAGAGAATAGCAAATGCAAATCTGGCCAAACAGACTGTATTACCTCAGGCTGATGAATTTACTGAAGTTGGAATTATGACTGAAATAGCTGAAAAGGAATCGGCCAAGATAGTAGAAATCAATGCAGGAAAAGCATCCAATGACATTGTAGGCTATACATTTAAGGTGATAACCAGGGGCTTTGGTGGTGATATGGAAGTAATTGTAGGCATAAATAGTGATAATCAAGTGGAATCCATTCAAATAGGAGTTCATAGCGAGACACCAGGCTTGGGGACAAAGACACAAGATGACAGTTTTATGGATCAGTATAAGGGAAAGAGTGCAGACAATATCTTGTCTGTCACCAAAAATTCACCCGGTGATTCAGAGATTCAGGCTGTTAGCGGTGCTACAGTAACATCTGATGCCGTAACTAATGGTGTTAACTTGGCTTCCCAATATTATAGTGAAGTATTGCAAAGTGGGGGTGGCGAAAATGAAGCTGTTAAAGATAATTAAGAATGGGATCATTACAGAGAATCCTACCTTTCGCTTGGTGCTTGGTATGTGTCCCACATTGGCTGTCACAACTACAGCAGCCAACGGAGTGGGCATGGGACTGGCTACCGCCTTTGTGTTAATATGTTCTAATCTTGTAATATCTCTAATAAAGGATTTTGTTCCAAAACAGGTTAGAATTCCGGCATTCATAGTAGTAGCTGCCACTTTTGTTACTATGACTGGTATGATTATGGAGGCGTATGTACCAGCACTATATGATAGTCTAGGTATATTTATTCCCCTAATTGTTGTTAACTGTATAATTCTAGGTAGGGCAGAGTCCTTTGCTTCAAAGAATACTCCTCTAGCTTCAATGGTTGATGGAATAGGCATGGGATTAGGCTTTACCCTATCTCTAACACTTTTGGGCATTATTAGGGAGCTGCTAGGGGTAGGTACTATATTTGGAATACAGGCAATGCCCCAGGGATATAACCCGGCTGTAATAATGATTTTACCACCAGGAGCTTTTATAACTCTTGGATTACTATTGGGACTCCTGAATAAACTAGCAGCAAAAGCTGAGTAAGGGGGATTAGGTGTGGAATACGCAGGAAAGTTGTTCATGATTCTACTTAGCACTTTATTAGTTAATAATTTCGTTCTATCAAGATTTTTAGGTATTTGTCCGTTTCTTGGAGTATCCAAAAAAGTATCCACGGCCTTGGGTATGGGGGCTGCCGTTACTTTTGTTATGGCCTTAGCTTCCTTGTTCACCTATATTATTCAGTATACTATCTTGGATACTTTGGGCCTTGAATATCTGCAGACTATAGCCTTTATTTTAGTTATTGCCGCCCTAGTACAGTTTGTAGAGATGGTTATCCAGAAGATGAGTCCAACTTTGTATCAAGCCCTAGGTGTGTATCTCCCTCTAATTACTACTAATTGTGCGGTGTTGGGAGTAGCAATTATAAACATTCAAGAGAAATACGATCTACTTCAGACCCTAATCAATGGCACGGGAGCAGCATTAGGCTTTACTCTAGCCATAGTACTAATGGCAGGAATAAGGGAACGATTAGAACTTTCAGATATACCAGAACCCTTAAAGGGTTTCCCTATAACTTTGATAACTGCAGGACTAATGTCTGTAGCGTTTTTAGGATTCCAAGGACTTATTAAGTAGGGGGAGAGAGTATTATGCTAAAAGAAATATTAATGCCTATTTTAAGTTTGGGGGGTATGAGCTTATTATTCGGGACAGGGCTTGCCCTTGCATCAAAAAAAATTGGTGTTGAAACTGATCCTAGGGAAGAAGAGGTCCAGGAAGCTCTACCTGGGGTGAACTGTGGTGCCTGTGGATATCCTGGATGTGACGGGTTTGCTGCAGCTGTAATAGCAGGCAATGCTCCTGTTACAGGATGTCCGGTAGGTGGAGCCAGTGTTGCCAAAAAACTTGGGGAGATAATGGGGCAGAAGTCGGAAGTAAATGAAAAACAGGTGGCACGGGTATTATGTGCAGGAGATTGTGATAATGCAGTAGAAAAGTATAATTATCATGGTATTGAGGACTGTGTTGCTGCATCCATGTTGGCAGATGGATCCAAGGAGTGCGGATATGGATGTCTGGGTTTAGCCACTTGTGTAAGGGTATGCCCATTCGATGCAATCTATATAACCAAGAAAGGTATCGCAGAGGTAGACAGGGAGAAGTGTACTGCTTGCGGAATATGTGTAGCAGCCTGCCCTAAAGATCTAATAGAGATAATACCCTATAGCAGTCTAGTTCAAGTTGCATGTAAGTCAAAGGATAAGGCGAAGGATGTAAGGAAGGCATGCAAGGTTGGATGTATCTCCTGCAAAATATGTGAAAAGGTCTGTGACTATGATGCTATAAAGGTAGAGAATAATATAGCCTCTATAGATTATGAGAAATGTGTAGACTGTATGGTATGTGCAGAAAAATGTCCTACAAAGGCAATTTATGCGGATTTTGAACATGCAGTTGTTTAGTCTTTGTTTAAGGGGATAGATAACTAGGAACAATATGTTTAGAAATATAGCTTGGACGCTATAACCATGAAGTAGGAATGAGTAAATGATTATTTTAGATAACCATCCTAAGGGAGAATATCATGGAGTAAAGGATAATTTATCTAGCAGCAAGGCAACAACCCA
>JAAYTG010000180.1 GCA_012518075.1 Clostridiales bacterium
ATACTGGTATTTCAGGAGATGCGTTAGCGGGTTCGTTAAGGCTCATAGTAATTTTCTTTTCATTGTTCCCGGGCAGATCAACCAGAAAATTTACTAATACCCATTTCACAGAACCATCTGGCCATGTCGAGTGCATGGTATTGATGTATAGGAAAAGGAATAAGAATATACATAGCCTTTGGTAAAATAGAATGGTTATTCCGGCAAACTAAAGCAACCAAAACCATGCTGCAAGGGCCTGTTTTTTACCAGCAGGTAAAACAACCCGCAGGAACTGTGTGAATTATGGAAATTGCGTGAAAGATATGATATGCTTATAAAAAGACGTAAAGGCAATAATGTTTGAAAGGAGGAAAATAGTATGCTAAAAAGAAGAATTGCACTATTCATAACTCTATCCCTGCTTTTAAGTGCAGTGGTAACAACTGCTGCCGAGCCAATGACTGATATAGAGAATAATCCTCACAGGAGTGCCATAGAACAAATGGTGGAATTGGGTGTATTATCCGGCCGAGGAAGCGGTCTGTTTTACCCCGATGACAACTTAACCCGGGCAGAGGCCGCAAAGGTGGCAATGTTCCTTGCTGGATTTGATGAACAGGACGCAGCGCAGGCAGAGGCTTTGCCTCAAGCCTTCGAAGATGTGTATGTAGGTATGGGAAACCACGAATGGGCCCTTGGCTGGATTAACCTGGCTGCGGGGGAAGGCATAATAGGGGGTTATGGGGATGGTAAATACGGACCCGGCGATAATCTCCAGATGGCTCAGTGGGCGGCTATCCTTATAAGAACACTTGGATACGAGACCGAAGGACTGGAGTGGCCGGCCGGTTATGACCAATTGGCCGGTGAACTGGGCCTTACGGAGGAGCTTGAATACGTAAGTGATTCCTACATAAGAAGGGATCAGATGGCTAAGTTTACTGCAAATGCAGTATATAATGCAGAGCGTCCTGACGGGTCGGCAATAATAGACCTTTTGGAAGACACGGCAAAGGATATGCCTAAGGATACAGAAGAGCGGAAACTGGAAAGCATAAGTATGTCTGTTGTATTAACCCCGGAATTCTTGCCTGAAGGGGGAGGACAGACCACTACCATTGCCGTTACGGTAACCGATAAAGCCGGAAAACCAGTAGAGGGCGCGAAGGCTGTTTTCCATGCATTTGCCTTTGAATTAGGTGAAAGAAGTGCACAGCTGTCGCAGTCCGAAACGACAACCGATGCTTCCGGTAAGGCTATGGTAACCTACACAAGTTTGGCGGCGGATGACAAAAGGATGGTGGAAATAAATGTGTCCACCTTTAAAGATTCCGCTATGGAACACGGGAATTACAAAATAATGGCTGCCAACCAAGCTGCCATAGTATGTGGTGTAGTAAGGGATCCTTATACCGGTGCTCCCAAGGAAGGTGTCCATATACACTTCATGAGCAGTGAAACCAACAGGAGTATTGGTTTTGCAGAAACAGATGACCAGGGCCGCTATTCAATGGTAGTGCCCACCGGAACCTATCATATGACCTTTGAAATGGCAATAAGGGATCAAATAACAATTAATGTAAGCAGTCCTAGCCAAACCTATACAATAGATAACAATAAGGGCATCCTAAAGGGTGTAATAGCTGGAGTATCCCCAGGAAAAACAGTGATGGCTATTGGGTCAGGCTTTAATCGCAACAATCCCGACAACTGGACGTTGCAGGCAGAAATACAAAGGGATGGGTCCTTTACCCTTGCCCTTGCTCCTAATAAATATGAATTATTTATTACTGGAAGCTCCACTCCCTTTAAAACAGGAGTTACCGTCCAAAGCGGACAGGTAACCGACATGGGAGCCGTAAACGCACGCTGATGATTATGTTGCAGATACGTAGTAGCCTATCCAGAGCCATAGGTACTTGGCTATTTATCATCTTTAAGAATGGGGAAATTGGATAGGCTATACTAATTAGGACAGATTTTTACTTAACATGGTACAATAAAATCAGGATGCGATTTTAATGACAAGAAAAGATACGGTGAAGATTTTACAAAACTTATATAAAAAAGATAGCATTTCATAGTATAATAAACATAGAATAGATGCGGTCTTAGGTGAACAGATGAAGATATATTTTGATATGAATATATATAATAGAATATTTGATGACCAAACACAGATGAGAATAAGATTTGAATCTATGGCTATAGACATTTTATTTGAATTAATCGAAAAGGGAAAATATGAGTTAGCATGGTCATTTATTTTGGAATATGAAAATAGTAGAAACCCTTTTATAGAGAGGAAGCTCAACATTAAAGCTATTTCTAGCATATCTAGCCAGGTAATAGAGTCTAATAATAGAATCAAAGAAATAGCTAAAGGTATAGTTAAGAAGTCAAATACTAAAAATAAGGATGCCTTGCATCTAGCCTCAGCAATATATGGTGATTGTAACTATTTAATAAGCTGTGATGATAGATTTATAAAGACAATAGAAAGAAATAGAGATAATTTGATTGATATAATTAAAGATATTAAACTATATAATCCTATAGACTTTCTTAGAAAGGAGATGGATATTGATGTTATTGAATGAAAAAAGTAAATTTACAGATAAAGAAATAATAGAAAAAGGCTCTAGAGTACTAATTAAAGAATTAGGACATTCTGGTTTTTTACGATTTATACGCTATTCCGAAGTAATAAGCAAAGAAGATTATTTGAAAATAGAAGATGAAATATTTGATGATTTATCTTTAGATGAAATATTTAATAATGCAAAAGAACATTGGGAAAGCAGATGAAAATTAATGTTAAACAAATTATAATAATCAAAGCCCTTAAGTAAATTATGGCTAGACTTAAGGGTTTTGTTGTTTATAATTTTAGCAGGATATAAAACATTAAATTAAAATTAATGGGTAGCAGGATTCTGTTCCAGAATAAAAGGTTTCCACCAAGGAATTACTGTCTCCCGACGACATCTTTATTAACCTTTCAAGGCATGTTGAAAGGATGGATTTTTGAGTTGGAAGTTTTTTCCCCTCATCTTCTATAGACAACATTCCAACATCTGTTAATTGTCCTTGTCTGAACGGAATAGATATAGTACATGGTTGGCTTAGACGTG